>MTBT01000197.1 GCA_002282935.1 Microcystis sp. LSC13-02
AACATTTTGGCCGCAGGACTTGCGGTGTCAGTCTGTAGAGCGACCATAAGACCAGAACAGAGTAAATCTGTTAAGGCAGGTGCGAAACCCCAGCGATGGGAAGAAACAGAAACTTAAATCGTGAGGTTTAGGAATCACCGTCCGTTTACGGCGGTGAGGATGTCAATAACTTCTTGGCTTACTGATCGAGGTAATCCACTATTATTACATGAGTGTATGGCTAATTTAACAGTCAGTTATTGGGCTGCCCGCTCATTTAAATTGCTTGTTGAGATGAGGCAAAAGGCAAGAGGCAAGAGGCAAAAGGATAATTTTCCCTTTAACCTTTCGCTTTTTCCCGACATTTGCCGAAAATTTTTTGATTTATGCAAGAGAGCTTTTTAGCTGCCTCAGTATGGCTGGAATTGCCCCACATCGGAGATGGAGAGCCAAACTAAGGTAATCTAATTAATAGAGGCTGAAAATTACTGATTAGTCCTAGCATTACCCCCATTCTTCGGGATTATCGGCCGGTAATTCCTGACTCCTCACTCCTCAATTCTTGTGTCAAATATGACTGCGATCGCTGCCCAGATAACTTCTATTTTACCCCCCGACACGCCGGTTATTATCTGGCCACAAGTGCCAAAAGAGGAACAAGAAAGACTATCAAGGGCAATTAGGGGCAAAAGTCCTGAAATTCTAGTTTATCCCGCTAATACAGCTGCTTTAGCCTCTTTGGTGCGTTTTAGCAACGAAAATCGTCTGTCTTTACTGGCCTACGGTCAAGGCAGTAAATTAGATTGGGGTGGGTTAGTCGAGTCGCCCGATATTTTAGTTAGTACCCAAAATCTCAACCAGATTATTGACCATGCTAGGGGAGATTTAACTATAACCGTGCAAGCTGGGCTTAAAATAGCGGATTTACAGGCTTTTTTAGCTCCTAGCTCTCAATTTCTTTCTCTTGATCCCAGTTACGCCGATAATGCCACGATTGGCGGTATTATGGCCACGGCCGACGCGGGAACATGGCGGCAAAGATACGGTGGTGTCCGGGATTTGATCCTAGGATTCTCCTTTATCCGTCACGATGGCGAGATTGCTAAAGCTGGAGGGCGTGTGGTGAAAAATGTGGCGGGATACGACATGATGAAGCTATTTACGGGTTCCTACGGCACTTTAGGGATTATCGATCAGATTACCCTGCGACTGTATCCCGAAACTGCTAACTCAGAAACCCTGATAATTAGAGGAAATAGCGAAAATATTAGTAAATTAAGTCAAGTTATTCGGCAATCGTCTTTAACTCCCACCGTGGCTGAATGTTTAAACCTAGGGATGACGCAAGCATTAGGATTAGGGGAAAAAGTCGCTTTACTGCTGCGTTTTCAAAGTATTCCCGAAAGTATTAGCGAACAATCGCAACAGGTGAGTTATTTAGGGCAACAGTTAGATTGTCAGACTAATTCTTATCGGGATGAGGAAGAAGTTTCTCTATGGCAAAGATACCGAAAAACAATCGATAATTATGACCAAGAGGGCAATTTTTTCGGCAAAATAGGATTATTACCTAGCAATTTAGCTCTAGTTATCGACCAAATTAACGGACTAGCATCGATTAATATTAGTAGTGGGGTGGGTAAAGTTATCTTAAAATCGGAGGAAAATCTTGACAAAATTCGCTCTTTATGCAGTGCCAATCAGGGTTATTTAACGGTGTTAACCGCGCCTCCATCGCTGAAGGAAAAAATTGAACCTTGGGGTTATACAGGTAATGCGATTGCCATGATGAAAACCCTAAAAACTAAATTCGATCCTCACGGTATTTTTAGTCCTGAACGCTTTCTTAACAAAATCTAATGAAAAATCATGCAAACCTCCGAGCATTCCCTTAACTTTCAAGAATTAATCGACCAAAAAAATCAAGGATTTGACCCCAAGAATCCCCCCGCTCAAGAATTAATCGATAGTTGTGTTCACTGTGGTTTTTGTCTATCTACCTGTCCCAGTTATCGAGTGATTGGCAAAGAAATGGACTCCCCCCGGGGCAGAATTTATCTGATGAATGCTATCAACAAAGGGGAAGCAGTTTTAGACGAAACCACTAGCCAACATTTTGATACTTGTTTAGGTTGTTTAGCCTGTGTTAGTACCTGTCCATCGGGAGTACAATACGATCAATTAATCGCCGCAGTTCGTCCGCAAGTGGAACGCAATCAACCCCGCAGTTTTAAGGATAAAATTATTCGTTTTCTCATTTTTAATCTCTTTCCCTATCCCGTCCGTCTCAAATTATTTTTACCTTTCCTCTGGTTATATCAAACCCTGGGATTACAAACTATTGTTAGAAAATCGGGACTATTAAAAATGTTCTTTCCTCGTCTAGCAGCGATGGAATCAATTTTACCAAAAATTACCCTAGACTCTCTGTTTAAAAACTATGCCGATGTTATTCCCTCCCAAACTGAAAAACGCTATCGGGTGGGAGTAGTTTTAGGTTGTGTGCAGCGCCTCTTTTTCTCGCCGGTAAATGAAGCGACAGTGCGGGTTTTAACTGCCAATGGTTGTGAAGTGGTTATCCCAAAAACCCAGGGTTGTTGTGCCGCTTTACCCGCACACCAAGGACAGGAAAAACAAGCGCAAAGTTTAGCCAGACAAATGATCGATAGTTTCGCAGCAACCGAGGTTGATTATATTATTATCAATGCGGCAGGATGTGGTCATACTCTCAAGGAATATCATCATATTTTAGCCGACGATCCTGAATATAAAGATAAGGCTAAGGAGTTTGTGGCTAAAGTACGCGATGCCCAAGAATTTTTGGCATCAGTGGGGTTAACTGCTGATTTATCCCCGATTACCGAGACAGAATTAACCCTAGTTTATCAAGATGCCTGTCATCTTTTACACGGACAAAAAATCTCGGTGCAACCACGGCAATTATTGCAAAAAATCCCCAATATTAACTTAAAAGAACCTATCGATGCGGCCTTGTGTTGTGGCAGTGCCGGAGTTTATAATATGCTACAGCCAGATACTGCCGATGAATTAGGTCAGCAGAAAGTACGCAATTTATTAAATACTGGAGCTGCGGTGATTGCTTCTCCTAATCCGGGTTGTTCCCTACAAATTAAAAAACATCTACAATTACAGGGAAAAGATACACCCGTTATTCATCCGATGGAATTATTAGATTATGCGATTCGCGGGCTGAAAATTTCCTAGTTCATCCCCGTTTTATCTTAATTTTCTGAAAATAGAAAACGGGTTTCTTCAAGAAACCCGTTTTCTATTAGATAGGGTTTGCGGCAAAAAGTTTGTTGGTGGGGTTAGGAGTCAGGAGTCAGTAGCCGGTCGTTTCAGGCTTTGTTGCCCTCTTTTTTGTACCAGTGTTGTACTACAGAGAAGGATAATGCAAGGTTTTTGAAGGTCTTAATCCTATTTTCGCAGCATGAACATCGGATTTTAACAGGTCAAAAGCCTTATTTTAAAAGTTTGCCCATGCGAGAATTTCATCAACTCGATCGAGGGTTGAAGATTCACAGTAGAGACGCAAAACTGGTTCTGTGCCACTAAAGCGAATTAACAACCAACTGCCATCTTCTAAACGGAATTTATAACCGTCCATAGTATTACAATCAGTCACTTGTTTACCGGCAATTTCCCTTAAGGGTTCCTTATCCAAAGCAGTAATTAACTGATCGCGAGCTTCCATATTAGCTAAGGGTAAATCAATGCGATCATACTCAGAATGAAACCCGGTTTTATCCTGTAATTGCGCGTAAAGATCGCTTAAATCTTGGCCCGATTCTACCACCGCTTCCAAAACGTATAAAGCTGATAATAAAGCATCCCGTTCGGGAATGTGAGTACCATAACCGACACCTCCCGACTCTTCCCCACCAATTAACACAGGAGTGGTCAACATTCGATCGGCGATATACTTATAACCGATCGGGGTTTCAAAGACCGATAAACCGTATAAACTGGCTAATTTGGGGATTAAATCGGAACCGCTCACCGTTTTCACAATTTCCCCTCTCATTCCCTTTTTGCCGGCTAAATGCTCGATTAAAATCGGGATGAGATTTTGGGTGCTTAAAAAATTCCCCCGACCATCGATCGCCGCTACTCGATCGCTATCCCCATCGAAGACCAAACCTACTCGCAAAGGGGCTAAATTTGCGCTGTGAGCCAGTTTATCGATGATTTCCCTCAAATTTCTCGGTAAAGGTTCTGGAGATCCGCCACCGAACAAAGGATCGCGATTGCCGCGTAATTCCGTGATCCCCACCCCCAAAAGACGCTCTAAACCGGTAGCCGCCGCACCGTGCATGACATCGGAATAAACTTTTAGTTGTCCCGATTTGATCGCGTTGGCAATAGCAGCAATGTTAACTTTTTGGCGTAAACCCTGACAATAACTTGACCATGGCTCAAAAGTGCTTAATTTACCGGCAGCTGCGTTAAATTGCGGCGGATTAGACAATAAAGCTTCAATTTGTTGGGTAATTTCCGGCGAGACAGAACCACCAAAATAACCTTTAACCTTCAAACCGAGATATTTGGCTGGGTTATGACTGGCGGTTAACACGATCGCACCGAGAGCATTTTCTGATCGAGCTGCCCAACTAAAAGCGGGAGTCGGAGCGTAGGATTGGGAGAGAAGCACGTCAAAACCGGCTTTTTGAAGTGATTCCGCCGCAGTTTGAGCAAAATCCTCCGCCATAAACCGCCGATCATAGCCGACGATAATCGTCCGCGAACCTGTGATCTGACCATAATTATCCGCTAAAACCTGAGCCGCCAAGGGAGCAAGCAGAGCGACTCGATCGAAAGTAAAATCGGCGGCGATAATCCCGCGCCAGCCATCGGTTCCAAATTTAATCGGGTTCACGGTGGTCATGATTTACGAACTACCCCTAAAATATCCATTTTCCCAATACTGTAACCCGCTCCGTAACCTCTGGAAACTCATTTTTCCCGATCATCGGTTTTTGCCGCCGAATCGAGCGCGCCGACTTCACTGGCTAATAATTTTTCCATTAACATTTGTAACTTCATCCGTTCTATATAGGGCCATCCCCCGGTTTCCTCGATATCCCGGAGTAATCCGTATAAGTCCTTACGGGTATTGGGTAAAGATGGCTCGAACATCTGCTCGCGAATTTGCCGATGTAAATTTTCTAAAGTTCGCAGCAACATTAACAAACCGTTACAATCTCCCTGCTGTTCTTGGGCGATCGCTGTCACCGTCGTTACAAGGGAATGTAGTTGGCTATCTAATTGGCTGTTATCTCCCGGCAATGGACTATTCATCGAAAATTTTGGGTCTGAAACCCCGTCGTTCTACGACGGCTTTACCGTTAAATACTAGCGCATTTACCAAATATATGCTAAAATG
>MTBT01000198.1 GCA_002282935.1 Microcystis sp. LSC13-02
TATCTTGAAAAAAAATGATAATTAGACAGAAGTTCTCTTGTTCACATAGAGAACTTTATCTTCTTTTGTTTTCAAAATGAGAATTGCTGCAAGGGAGCGAGGGGCAAAAAATCGAGCGGCTCCTCTCTGGAAAACTTTAAAATAGAAAAAGTAATCTTGAGGATGATAATTAATGGCGATACTACGCTTGGAGAATGGGACAACCTATACCCAGTTAGCCGATATTAGTCTGGAATTGGCCAAATTAAATGTCACTTTAAACTATTGGCCGATCGAAAACGAAGCCACCCGTCAGCTACTTAAACAAGCTTCTCTCACTGACGAAGAAAAAGAAATAGTTTTAACCAGCTTAGACGGTTATTTTAAGCAACTAAAGCAAGAAGCGGGTTATCAAGCTAGAGATTTAATCGTTTTGCACCCTGAAATTCCCAATCTCGACACTTTACTGGCAAAGTTCGAGCGCTGTCACACCCACGCCGACGATGAGGTGCGTTATATCATTGATGGAGAAGGGGTTTTTGGCTTTGTCTTTGCCGATGGTTCTCAGGGGGAATTAACTATTCAACCTCAAGAATATATCAATGTTCCCGCCCAGAGCGAACACTGGTTTCACCTCACTGCCAGTAAACGAGTTAAAGCAGTGCGTTACTTCACCAGTACCGCCGGATGGGTTCCCGAATATACGGAAACTGTCATTCGTTTTCCTAGTTTAACAGCCCTGTAGCCTTTGGTTTCAGGCGAGCGCTCTCCCCATAAGACAGATGAGTTTTGCAGGGATGGCAACGCCGGCAGCCACAATCTGTTAAGCGGCAAATTTGTCCTGTTGAAAAATCTCCCGTCTAGTGCCTAGCTTGACGGGAGATTGTCTCAATTCGGGGGATTGGCCTGATAGATTTAGTCTAAGCCTAATTGATTGCCCCGTTTGTACTGTAAATAGGCGGCAACGAACAAACCCGCTAGGGTAATGGGAATTAAGCCTAGGGTAATCCCTAGCACTAAAGGTTCAATCACGTCTGTACTCCTTGGATTAGCAATTTTTCACCCGTATATTATCCTAGCAGGGGTCGCCGGCGAAAGATAGGGCGAGCAGGGGGGAGATGGGGTTTGCGGCAAAAAGTTTTTCGTGGGGGTAGTGGGGTGTTGGGGTAGTGGGGTGGTCACTGCGTGCGCGTTGCGGGGGATAGTGGGGAATTTAGCTGAAATTTCCCTAAATCCCTATCTCCCGACTCCCCAAAAGGAAAACTTCCTATCTCACCATTAAGATAACTGCTGTACTCTAGGAGCGACCGAGAAAAAATTTTCTCAATGTGCCTTTACCCCAATAGCGATCGATTTCTTGCCAGAGATTGTGGAGAAAAAAAACCACTGCTAGACAGAGAGTAACCGCAAGGATTTGAGAGAAACTTTCCCTTTGCCAAAATTTGGCCATTGCCTCCGAAATCACCCGCGTTCCCCGATAAGCTTCCAGAAAACCCTCGATCGATCCGAGAATCAGTGCTGCTAGGGTGTAAACAAAGGTTCGATACAGAACACTAACGTAACGGGGTCGATTTTCTAACCATTCTAGCTTCAGGGCCACGTCGAGAATTGCCACGGTTTTTGCGGCAATGATCGCTCCTAAGATCGCTTTACCCAAAACGTAGGTAGTAATCGAATACTCTTCCAGAAATAATTTCATGATCAGAAGAATATAACCGAAAGCCAAGAAAAAAAACAGGGCAAGAGAACCGATTTTTTTCAATTCCTTTTTAATTGCTTCCATTGATTTTTTTTGATATTTTCTGCCAAGATAGCGGCTGCGCTGCCGGATAGTCCTATAACTATAAGCTATAGTGAATTATTTGTTGCAGCTATTCTCTCATCTCCACCAGCAAGTTTGATCGCCGATAACTTAACTGATGCTTGAAACTAATTACAGCTTGATTGTCGATAAAATGAGGATTACCGAGGGGATCGATGGCACTGAAAGCGTCAAAATAACGGCGTGCTAGGGGCGGAAAATCGCTAAAATCGAAGATTGTGTCACCTTTGGCCACATCTGCCCAAAAATTTCGTAATTTCGGCGCTAATTCCTCCGCTAGACTCACGGGAAGATTGAGGGGATGGCAGGTTAACAAACGCATCATAAAAGGATAAGAGCGATCGCCTAACCATTGCCGAGAAATAGCGGGTAAATTCTCCCATCCGGGTATATTTTGCAGATGAAAGGATTCTATGGCTAATTCTCCTGTGTTTTCGCAATATTCTAGCACCCGGTAGGGATGGGGATAACTGACGAGGGAACCGGTGGTAATTTCATAGATACCTCTAGTAAAAGCCAGATCTTGCACGTGGAGATGGCCAGTAATCAACAATTTTACGCCGTTTTCCTGTAGTATATCGAGCAGTTCTACCGCATTAGCCAACATATAGCGTTTACCTAATTCATGATTGCTTTGTCCGGGTAAATGCTCGATAACGTTATGATGGATCATCACCATCACTAGATCGTTTTTTAGCGCGGGTAAAGTCTGTTTTAACCAATGCAATTGTTCTGCATCTAAACTGCCAATTTGTTTACCTTGGTCATCAAATTGATTAGAATTAAGACCGATTAATTGCACTCCGGGTGAAATTTCTTGTTGGTAGTATATTTGTTCGGGATTGCTGTAACCAAATTGTTGATAATAAAAGGGAAAATCTGCTAAACCGATCTGGTTTTCTGTTGCGGTTAAACTCAAAACATCATGATTACCCGGCACCACATAGACGGGGAAGGGTAAAGTAGCTAAACAATCGGCTAACCAACGATGATTTTCTGGTTCACCATCTTGGGTTAAATCGCCAGCAATCAGCAGAAAATCGAGGTTAAGAGTGATGAGATGGTCTAAAACAATTTTTAAAGCAGGAATACTCACTTCCACCAGATGAAAGCGATTAGAATGGTTCAAAATGGTTGTGGGTAAAGCGATATGAGGATCGCTGAGAATGGCGAAACGGAAATTCATCGCATTAAATTGGGCTAAATATCGGTAAACTAGATCGATCGAGGAGAAATGAGGAGAAAATATCTTTGGCTAAAGTTCGCGTTCGTCAGCACGTCAATCCCTTAAGTCATAAATATCGCCATCCGATCGCTCCCCCCGATTGGAATCAAGTTTATCAGGATATGACGCAACCTCTCCATCTTGACATTGGTTGTGCGCGGGGTAAATTTTTGTTACAAATGGCCCAAGTAGAGCCAGAAATTAATTTTTTGGGCATTGAAATTCGTCAACCTTTGGTAATTGAAGCCAATCAGGAACGGGAAAGGTTAGGATTAAGTAATCTCGCTTTTGTTTTTGGCAATATGAATGTTGCCCCAGAAATTTTACTGCAATCTTTGCCCGCAGATAAGTTATTTTGGGTGTCGATTCAATTTCCCGATCCTTGGTTTAAACAGCGTCACAGCAAGCGTCGGGTTGTGCAGCCAGAATTAGTCATAGCTTTGGCTAAGTATATGGTAGCTGGGGGCTGGGTTTTTTTACAGTCGGATGTGGAATCGATCGCCCTGGAAATGACCGAGAGATTTCAAGCACATCCCAATTTTGTTCGGCAACATCAAACCCCCTGGTTAGAGGAAAATATTTTCCCCGTACCGACGGAGAGGGAAAAGTCCACTTATAATAAGGGTCAACCGGTTTATCGCTCGCTTTTTCGAGTTCGGTAGCTTCAGCTAAAATATCTTGGCACTGTCTGAAATCATGGTTAGAAATCTCGACTCACCCCTAATACTTGAGGATAATAATCGCCCCCCTGTCTCTCAATTGCTAGAATTTCTCTTAACAAAAGAAAAAAACACTAAAAAAACTAAAGAAAATCTTACTTTTGAGGCTTTAGTCGGTACTTGGCGATTATACTTTATCACGGGAACTCAAAAAGCTAAAAAGAGAGCGGGAATTGTTTTGGGTAAGGGTCGCTATCTACCGTCCTGGTTAAAAATTACCATCTCTTACCAAAGAAATGAGAGTTTAGAACCGGGAGAATTTATCTCTGGAACCGTCAGCAATCACATAGTTTTAGGAGCAGTAAAACTATCTGTAAGCGGTCCGGTTAAGTTTTTTCCTAAAACCCGTCTTCTCGCCTTTGATTTTACCCGGCTCAACCTAACCCTATTTAATCGCTCTCTCTATTCAGGTTTTATTAGAAATGGGCGGGCAAGTGAAGCGAATTTTTATCAGGAAAGTATCAAAAAACAGGCATTTTTTGCCTATTTTCTGATCACAGAAACAATGATGGCAGCCCGGGGACGAGGGGGAGGATTAGCCCTTTGGGTAAAAGAGATAAGTGAGACAAAACTAGCTGAAAAATAAGTTATTAGAGGAGAAATAGATGGGATATTCTATCGAGGTAGATGGGACAAATTTTGACAGTGAAGTGATTGAGAAATCCTATCTAAATACAGTGATTTTAGACTTTTATGCTCTGTGGTGTGGACCCTGTAAATTGGTAAAACCAATGCTAGAAAAACTGGCAAGCGAATATAATTTTATCCTTGCCAAAATAGATATAGATAAAAATCCCGAATTAGCCGAACAATACGATGTAGAAGGAGTTCCCGATGTGCGAATTGTCAGCAAGGGAGAAGTGTTACCCTGTTTTGTCGGTGCTTTGCCAGAAGAACAAATTAGAGACTTATTTTCCCGTCTCGATTTAAAATCGGAATTAGAAACAGGATTAGCAGAAATACAAGAAGCGATCGCCCTCGATAATTTGCCCGCAGCTAAACAATTATTCGATCATCTTTTTCCTAAATATCCCAACGAACCGCGATTAGTTATTATGGCGGTAAAATTTCTCATGCGTCTAGAAAAATGGTCTGATGCTTACCGATTAATCAGTGCTATTAAAGAAGAAAATCCCGTGATCAAAGGTTGGAAAACTCTCCTAGAATTTCAACAGTTAAAACCAGAAAATAATCCCCTCGATCCGATATTTTTTACTGGGATTAATTCCGCATTAAAAGAAGATTATGCCGCCGCTTTAGAGCAACTGATCGGTCTGGTGGGAAAAAGTAGAAAATATCGTCAGGATGGGGCAAGAAAAGCCATATTAGCTATATTTCAGATTTTGGGAGTTAGTCATCCCCTCACCCAAGAATACCAAGCAAAGTTAACATTTCTGCTCTACTAGGTAGGGTTTGCGGCAAAAAGTTTGTTGGTGGGGTTAGGAGTCGGTCATCAGGAGTCAGTCTCGATGAAAAAATTTTCACCCCCACAGATGAAAGAGGTTTCCTTCCCTACACCCCACACCCCACACCCTACACCCTCTTTCAAGTCAGGAGTCGGTCAAAACTAAAGCAATTCCCCAAGAAATTGCAACAAACAACTACCAGGGAATTGCTAGAGACAAGATGGGGTTTATTTGTGGCGAATCATTTCATAAAGGGCAACGTATTCTTCGCCGGGACGATTCCAAGAGTAATCGCATTCCATGCCTTGAATCGCTAATTTTTGGAATTCTTCCGGTTGAGTGTACCACAATTCTAATGCCCGGGACATGGCTGATTCGAGGGCATTATTATCGGGATCAAAAAAGACAAAACCATTGCGTTCTTCGGGTTTGTGATAGGTATCATAATCGCGATCAAAAACCGTATTAACTAAACCACCAACTCCCCGGACGATGGGAACGGTTCCGTATTTTAAGCTGATTACTTGTGTCAGTCCGCAGGGTTCAAAATTACTGGGAACCACAATCATATCGGCCCCCGCATAAATGAGGTGAGATAATTCCTCATTAAAGCCCAATTCAATATGAACATCAGGGTTATTATTTAGGTGATTTTTCTCGTGCCAGAACCAGTTATTAATTAACGATTCGGTGGCGGAACCTAAGAGGACAAATTGCGCCCCGCGAGCTAAGGCATAATACATGGCATGGTGAACTAAATGTACGCCTTTTTGGTCATCTAAACGACCGACATAGCAAATTAAGGGTTTTTCTGGTTCATCTCTTAACCAGAGTCTTTCTCGCAGTGCCTTCTTATTGCGTGCCTTCTCGGAGAAGCTATCAACACCGTAGGGTGCAGCAATAAATTTATCCACCTCTGGGTTCCAGATATTGTAATCTAAACCGTTGAGAATGCCGGTAAATTTCTGTTGATGCTGGTGAATTGTATGACCTAAACCGTAACTAACCTCGGTGTGGTGTGCTTCCCAAGCATGGTGGGGTGAGACGGTATTGAAATAGTTGGAAAAGACGATACCACCTTTCATAAAATTAATCACAAAAGGATTGAAGTTATCGCGCATTCGGGCATAGCTAAAGTAGTAAGTATCGTTATTTAATCCTGTTGCCCAGAGAATTTCCGCACCAGCAAATCCTTGATGTTTAAAGTTATGGATGGTGTAGAGAACGCGCTGATTGCCCATACCATGATATTTATAAATTTCAAAAAGTAAGGGCGGAATTAAACCGGTTTGCCAGTCGTGACAATGAATTATATCGGGACGTTTATTACTTCTGAGCAAAAATTCTAAAGCGGCTTTGCAGAAGAAGGCAAAACGCATATTATCGTCCTTACAACCGTAGTAAGTACCGCGATTAAAGAAATTATCGCCCGAATTGGGTTGAATAAAGAAACACAAGCGCCCGTGTACCCAACCACAAAAAACGTTACAGTGAATTGCCCCACCGTACCAAGGTACCCACAGGTCCCGATAAGCCTCGTGTAAGCCCCAAATTTGGTCGTAGCGCATACAATCATACATGGGTAGGATTAGCTCCACGCAATGACCGCGAATTTCTAATTCTCGACTCAATCCATATACCACATCCCCCAATCCCCCAGCTTTAATCACTGGAGCGCACTCAGAGGCAATCTGAACTATATACATATATCAATAACTCCGTCGATTAATCTACAGGTCAGCTAGAAGCAATTTTTACAAAAGTATACAGTCTTCTGTGATTAAATGACTCGATCGAATTAGTTGGGTGTTGGGGTAGTGGGGGAATTTAGCTGAAATTTCCCTATCTCCCTATCTCCCTATCTCCCTAAATCCCTATCTCCCCATCTCCCCATCTCCTGTCTCGGAGTCTCCTGAAGATTAACAGCGTTTTAACTGTCCTAGGAGCAAAATCACCTCATCAATGCCGTTTCTGAGGGTGGTGGCGGGTTGATCGCTGTTATTTACGGTTATGCTAAAGATTAGGGGTTGATTGTCGGCGGTTGCTAGATAACCCGCGAGGGCGATAACTCCGGTTAAAGTCCCGGTTTTTGCCTGTAATCGTCCTTCTAGGGGAGTCTGGCGAAATCTATTGGTTAAAGTGCCATCAATGCCGCCAATGGCTAAAGAACGACGATAATCAGGGTTTTCTGCCATTATTTGTAAAATTTGACCTAAAGTCTTGGGTTTAATTAGGTTTTGTCGTGATAACCCCGAACCGTCGCCGATTTTATAACTATCGCTGTTAATTCCCAGTTTTGTTAAAGTTTCTTGCAATCCCGTCACACCGCCGAGCATTTGTAGTAGGGTTTCGGCTAGTAAATTATCGCTATTTTTATTGACTTTTTCCACCAAATATGCTAGGGGTTCTGATGCTAAATTGGTGATTTCATCGCCGAGAATCTGTGAACTAATTTCTGCGTTTTTAACAGTAATTCCCGCTTTTTCAAGGATATTACGCCAGCGAGCCAGGAAATATTCCGAGGGTTGGGGAATAGCTAAATTAAAATCATCTTGACTATCTATCGCCAGAGAACCAGTGATAATCAGGCGATTATTGGCTAAATTGCCCTTAATTGCCAGAGTATTCGGGCTTCCTTGCGCTGCGGTGCTGGTTTGATTCTCAATTAGCCATTGTTTAGCGGCAATGGGATCAGACCATTGTAAATCTAAGCTTTGCCCCAATTGTCGCGGTAAAAGCTTTAAAGTGACGGAATTTTCGTTTAAAACCAAGCTAGAAGCGGGTACAGCATAGTCAAAAAAGACATCTTCCCATTCCCAGGTTTTTTGACTATCGGAGACAAGAAAAGGACTAGCAACGACAATTAAGCGAGAAATTGAGTTAATTCCCTGTGCTTTTAACTTTTCTGCTAATTTTTCTAACTTTTCTGTGGTTATGGTGGCATCTCCCCTCCCGACTAAGGTTAAAGTTTCTAAATCGGGGGGATTGCCTTGAACTAAAATGGGGGTTTTCAGACGATAATCGCGGTTAAATTTGCTAAAAGCGGCGGCAGTGGTTAATAATTTTGCGGTAGAAGCGGGAGTAAAAAAGTTATTTTCGTGGACACTATAGATATTTTGGTCAGAATTGAGGTATTTTACTAAAATTCCCCAATAAGCGCCTTGATAATCGGGTCGGGCCAAAATGCGATCGATCCTGGTGGCTAAGTCTGCGGGACAGATAAACTCGGAAGGGGGGGGATTGTCTGGACTGATGGGGGTTGCGAGGGTGACGGGATGGTTTACCCAGAGAAATAGGGAACAAGTCCCCAAGAGAAAAGATAATTTCGAGCGGCGTGTTAGCATAGAATTAAATCTTGGCCGTAGGTAAATTGACTCTAATTTAGCAGCATTAGTGACTATATTGTCCTAGTTACTCGATAGATTCAGTTAGGGATTGATCCGAGATATTCGCTCCCCTTTTTGCCCAAAAAGTTTCTTGATTCCGTCAAACTTCTATTCATTTGCGAGGATGTTTTTATGAGTTATGATTTTGATTTATTGGTGATTGGTGGTGGTTCTGGTGGTATTGCCACCGCTAGACGGGCAGCCGAATACGGGGCAAAAGTGGGATTAGCAGAATACGATCGTTTGGGAGGAACCTGTGTTAATCGCGGTTGTATTCCCAAAAAATTAATGGTTTATTCTAGTCGTTTTCCGCAACTATTTAAGGATGCGGAAGGTTACGGGTGGAGTCCGGTAGAGAGTCAGTTAAATTGGCAAAAATTAATTAGTGCGGTTAATCAGGAAACTATACGTTTGAATGGCATTTATCAAAAGATGCTAGATAATTCTCAAGTGACGATTTTTCCTAATTATGCCAAGTTTATTGATACCCATACCCTAGAGGTAGGAGACGAGAAAATTACTGCCGATAAAATTTTAATTGCCGTGGGGGGACATCCCGTTAAACCTAATATTCCGGGGATTGAACATACAGTAGTTTCTGATGCCATGTTTCAACTGCCAGAACAACCAAAAAGAATTATAGTTTTAGGGGCGGGATATATTGGGGTAGAATTTGCTGGTATTATGCACGGATTAGGGACAGAAGTGGTGCAGTTAATCCGTAAAGACAAGATTTTAAGAGGGTTTGATGAGGATATACGCGATGAGATTCAAGCGGAAATGATCCGTCAGGGAATTAAAATTATGCCCGAAACTTTCCCCACTTCGATCGAGAAAACTGCCGAGGGGTTAAAAGTACATATTCAGGGTCAAGAAACCTCAGAAATTTTATTTGTTGATGCCCTAGGTTTAGCGGCTACTGGAAGAATTCCTAAGCTGGAAAAATTGGGCTTAGAGAATGTCAATGTCGAGGTAAAAAATGGGGCAATTGTTGTCAACGAGTATAGCCAAACCAGCGAAGACAATATCTATGCCGTGGGCGATTGTACCGATAAAATTAATTTAACTCCCGTGGCCATTAATGAGGGGCGCGCTTTTGCCGATACAGTCTTCGGTAATAAACCCCGGTTAATGAGTTATGAAAATGTTCCTTCGGCAGTATTTTCTACTCCTGAAGCGGCGACGGTGGGATTAACAGAATTGCAAGCAAAAAACCTATATGGTGAGACGGGGATTAAAGTTTATCGGTCTAAATTCCGCCCTGGTTACAATGTTTTACCGGCCCGAGAGGACAAAACTTTGATGAAATTAGTTGTCCATCAGGAAAGTGGTAAAATTCTTGGCGCGCACATGGTAGGAGATCACGCCGCCGAAATTATTCAAGGAGTAGCCATTGCCGTAAAAATGGGGGCGACAAAAGCCGATTTTGATGCCACTGTCGGCATTCACCCCAGTGCCGCCGAGGAATTCGTCACCATGCGTTAATTAACAATTTTAGGTGTGTTAGGTTGGGTGCATCTCACACTTACAGAAATACCGACAATCAGCAATTATCAGTGACTCTTAGATTATTACAGATATATCAGCAGCTGCCTGTAAGCATCCCACCGAAAAACTAATGCGCTCCGGGGTTTGGGGGGTAGAACCCCCCAAAAGCTAAAATCCCAACTTGGTAGATTGACAAAAATGAGATGCAGCCGTTAGGTTTGTCTAACACACTGGAGAAAATTAACCCTTTTGGCTATTGACAATATTTTGTGATGGTTTTTCGGCTAATTTTTGAGCAAGATTTAAGATATCGGAGGGGATCATAATGATGGTACTGGTGTTATTTTCCGCTCCAATTTCCGTTAACATTTGTAGGCGGCGTAATTCCAAAGCGGCGGGATTTTCCATGATTAATCGGGAAGCTTCCGCTAATTTTAAGGAGGCTTCCTGTTCTGCGGCAGCTTTAATCAAACGGGCGCGTTTTTCTCGCAATGCTTCCGCTTCCTTGGCCATAGCTCGCTGCATAGCGGTGGGAATTTCCACATCTTTCATCTCCACCCGTTCGATATCAATGCCCCAAGGTTCGCTAATTTCATCGACAATTTGTTGGACTGCTTGATTAATTTTGTCTCGTTTTTGCAAGACATCATCGAGATGATTTTGACCAACTACATTTCTTAAAGTGGTCATGGCCGCTTGGTAAACGGCCGCAGAATAGGATTCGACTTTATTAATCGCTTTGTTGGGGTCGATAATGCGATAGTAGAGAACCGCATTAACCTTAATTGTGACATTATCGGCGGTGACAGTTTCTTGCGGGGCGATATCGACGGTTTTGGTGCGAATATCCAGCTGCATTTTTTGGTCAACTAGGGGAATGATCCAGTACAGTCCGGGGCCTTTGGTGTCTTGATAACGCCCTAGGCGAAAGATAACACCACGCTGGTATTCTCGATCGATTTTAAAGCCATTTAATCCCAGAATGCCCGCTATCAACAAGAAGGGTGCTAAAAATTCCATATTAATTACCAGTTATCGGGTTCAAGTTAATCAGTGTGCGGTGACATCTCAATTGCAATCTCCTCACTGCTGACCACTAATACATTCATTCTAGAGAGTAACCGGGCTGTCGGGGAAACTCATAACGAAATATTACAATTTTTAGGAATTGCCCAACCAGCAGCGATGACTCGACTTCCAGACCCCGACCTGAGATAAACTACAGAATGTTATCAGAATTTACCTTGATATTATGAGCGTAGTTAGCCAAGTCATCCTCAAAGCCGACGACGAACTTCGTTATCCTAGTAGTGGTGAACTACAGGGTATCGGGCAATTTTTAAAAACCGGTGAGCAGAGAATTCGCATTGCCGAAACTCTCGCTGACAATGAGAAAAAAATCGTCGATCAGGCTCAAAAACAACTGTTCAAGAAACGTCCCGATTATAGAGCGCCGGGGGGGAATGCCTACGGTCAGCGTCAATATAATCAATGCTTGCGCGATTATGGTTGGTATCTGCGTCTAGTTACCTATGGGGTATTAGCCGGAGATAAGGGACCGATCGAACAAACCGGTCTGATCGGGGTCAAAGAGATGTATAACTCTCTTAATGTTCCCGTCCCCGGCATGGTGGAGGCGATTCGTTGTCTCAAAGAGGCCGCTTTAGGTCTTTTGACTCAAGAGGATGCCGTGGCAGCAGCCCCCTACTTCGACTTTATCATCCAGTATATGTCCTAAGCGATCGGGACAGTCCCAGAGGCCTGAAGTCTGAAAAGGAGCAATTTTCGTCTCTTTCAGGGTTCAGGCTTGACTTTTTTCAGTAATCAGTAATCAGTAATCAGTGAAAAGACAGTAGGAAACTGCCATTTGATGAGGCTCACTTAATACATACTGCTCACTTAATACTCAAAACTCACAACTCACAACTCACAACTTAAAACTTAAAACTCAAAACTGATAACTGATAACCGATAACTGATTATGTTTTGGCGCATTATACTACTGACTTTTCTGATTCCATCGGTCTATGGGGTGTTTGGCTGGTCGATCGCCCATGAGCGTTTATCATGGAGTGATTGGTTACTTGTCCGCGGTGATGAGATGAATTGGACTCTCACGAGCGAATGGCTAGAAATCATCATCTATATCCTAGTGGTAGGGGTTATCCTCTCAATTGCCCTAGGATTAACTCTGTTTAGTCACTTAATGCCGGTATTTTTCCGCAGTTGGTTTAAAAACGATATTAGCGCTGTATTATCAATTCTCGGCTGGTCTTTGGCGATAGTCTTTATCTTCCACAAGTGGGCGGTATTTAGTCGAGTTTTAATCCTGTTAGCTGCTGCTATCCTTGGTCGTCTAGAAATTCAGGAAGCAGGTTACAATAGGTGGCAAGTTTTCCTGATGCTCACCATCCTCTGCTTAGGTAGTTTTGGCTTGGGAATTTGGGCTTATAATCTTTGGGGTCACGAATTTCATCGAGTTACTACCGATTAATCTTATCTCTAATCTTTAAAAAGTATGCCAAAAAAAAATAACGATACGCTCAAACGAGTCTTAATTGTTTCCTCTGGTTTAGTATTTCTGGCTTTAATGGTGGTGCCAACTTTAGGTTTATGGAAAAATAATAATTCTAATTCCCCCCAAGGCAATCAACCTGGGCAAGAGGCAACTATTCCTCCCGAAAAATTAGCAGAAATGGTCAAAGGTTACGAGAAAATTCTCGAACGCGAACCGGATAACCCCACTGCTTTGCAAGGACTGGCCCAAGCTCGCTTACAGTTAAAAGATTTTATCGGAGCCAGAGAACCTTTAGAAAAGTTATATCAAAAATATCCCGACAATCTGGAAGTTATGCTAGTTCTTTATGGAACAAGATTACAAACTCAAGACGTTTCTGGAGCTAAAAGTATCCTAGAAAAATTAGTCAAAAATTATCCCCAAGAACCGAAGTTTAAAGAAGAATTAACTCGCTTAAATCAAGCGATTGCGGCAGCTTCCAAACAGCAACCCCCAGAACCTAAAAAGTAATGAAAAAAGAATTAATTATTGAAGTTGGGCGAAGTGAAAGACAATATCGAGAATTTTTTATCTCTTGACTTGTTGCGATTATCGACATTGCTTGGGCATTACTGCGGCCCTGCTTCGGTAAATTAGCCCCTTTACCTAGGGTCTGCTGAATAAATCTAAAAACCTTGTTGGATAATATTTTTAGGCTTTTTTGAAATCAAAAACTGCCGGCCATTGGAGTGTTCAGGGGGAAAATTCAGGTACTTTTTCCCTGAAAATTAGGTAATTGACCCCCTGAAAATGGGTAAAACCCCACACCCCACACCCCACACCCCACACCCCACACCCCACACCCTGCCCCCAGGAAAAGCTTTTTCAGCAAACCCTAGATAAGAACTTTTTTAGGAATTATGATCGGCCTATAATAATAACTGTAGTCACCCCTATCCTTTAGGGATAATTCTTGGTTTAGGGTTGATGTCCTTCAGCGCAAGCGAGATTGGTTATGAAAATTAGCGAACTAGAAAACTACTTGGCTCAGGTTAAGTCAGAGATTGGTGACATCGATATCGTCTATCAATGTCACAGCCAGCACTATAGTTGGTTGGACAAAATGAGAAGCCATCAACTGAAAGTGTTAAAAAATACCGTAGACACTAAACTATTAATTTCTCTGCAATAGCCATTTTCTCTTGCTAGATGCCAGCAATGAAGTCCGGTCTGTCTAATCTGCTTAACAGTTTATCTTTTCTTCGCTGTCGATAGGTTCTTAAACCAGCCACGTCGCCAAAAGAAAATGATTAAACTCAAAGCAACGGTTAGCATCAACACCCAGACGAACACATAGCCCCAATACCATTCTAATTCGGGCATATTATAGGGAGATTTATCAGGATTAAAGTTCATACCATAAATACCGACAATGAAGGTGAGCGGGATAAAAATCGTCGAGATTACCGTTAAAGTTTTCATAATCTCGTTCATTTTATTACTCACGGAAGACAGGTAAAAATCCATTAAACCATTGGCAAATTCCCGGTAATTTTCGATAACATCGAGGATTTGTACTACATGGTCATAACAGTCTCGTAGATAGGGTTTAATCGTTGTATCGATGACAATATACTCATCCCGTAAAAGCGCATTGAGGGTGTCCCTTTGCGGCCAAATTGCCCGTCGCAGGGAGAGTAATTCCTGACGTAGTTGGTAAATTTTTGATAAAGTCTGTTCCGTGGGACTAGCTAAAATTTCGTTTTCTAACTCCTCGATTCTTTCTCCGTAGGACTCTAAAACAGGAAAATAACCGTCAATAATTGCATCCCAAATCGAGTAGGCTAAATAACCCGATTTTTGCTGCCGGATGGAACCTTTATTCAAACGGATTCTTTCCCTAACTCCCTCTAAAGAATCGTATTGTCCTTCTTCCTGCACGGTTAAAATATAATTCTTCCCGACTATTAAACTGATTTGTTCTAACAAAAAACCCTGATGATCGATCAGGATGGCCATTGGCACGATAATTAAAATATAATTATCGCATTCTTCCACTTTTGGTCTTTGGGGAATACTGACTATATCCTCAAGGGTTAAGGGATGTAAATGAAAAATTTCCCCCAACTCTTGCAGTTTATCTTCATTACCCAAACCGACGATATCGATCCAAGAGATGGAATCATTGGATAAATATTTAAGACAGTCTTGAGGTAAGAGATTATTAACTATAGTGGCTTGTTGAGAATTATAATTAATTAAAAATATCTCGGTAGTAACGGCATTTTCATCGATGGTGATTAACCCCGGCATCGTCCCGGGTTGGTTATAGTGGTAATCGTAAAGGTGGGGTTTTGTCTGGGAGGATTTTCGCCCTTTTTTATACCTAGTTAATCTTTTGTTATTGCTCATAGTTGAGATCGATCGCTGTTTGCCTTTTTCTTAGCATTGATCGCTCAAACATTCCTCAATTTTTAGCTAACTTTAAGATTGTCCAAGATTGTTAAAAAACGAATATTAAACGTAAATGCCAATTATTAGCCGTTTCCCTCTCGATTTCGATGTGACGGATAAACTCGCGAAAATAAAAACGGCGCTCGATTTCCGATAAATCTCGCCAAAATTGCGGAAAAGCAACGGCACGAGCGATAATAGTCAGGTTATCGGGGGGTAATTGGTCTAAACGTCCTTGAATCTGCGCGATCTCGTTTTTCAGTTTATAGGCCCGTAGATTAGCCGTTTCTTGATCTAAAACTCCGGCCGCTTCTAGGGAGGGCAATTGCGACAAAATATCGTTTTTTTGCCTTATTTCCTCGCTCATTCCCCGTTTGATCCCCTCTAAATCCGGTAAAGATATCTGAGCGATCGTCGGTGGTAGGTCTTGACAAATGCGCTCGATTGTGCTATCAAGAATTTTTTCATAAGCGATCGCCGAACATTTTTTTGTCCGGGGACATTGCAAAGGTCGCAAATAGAGGTATTCTGTGCCTTTTCCTCGCGCCGTCACTTTGGTAATCGTCATCCCCGATTGACATTGACTACAGAGGACTAAACCCGCTAAGGAACGCGGGGCGCTGGCACTGCGGGGGGGTAATTTGCGATTATTTCTCAGGATGCGATCGATCTGGGCCGCTTCTTCCCGGGAGATAATCGGGGTGTGGGTATCGGGGATAATATCTTGACCGAGATAGCACAAATCGCCGCGATAAACGGGATTATTCAGCCATTTATGGGCAGTGGCTACCGATATCTTCTTGCCGTAGCGTTTTTCTAGATAGCGCACCGTGGAACGCAGGGAAGCGGAAATCAAAAAGCGATCAAAAAAGTCTTTGACTACTGGTGCGGTACTGCGATCGAGTATATAACGCTCCTTGCCACGACGATAACCGTAGGGGGCTTTTCCGGGGGGAGGCAAAGCTTGCAGACGATTGTGAGCGTGACCTGCTTTTAAACGGTTACTTAGTTCGTTTTTTGCGATTTCTTGCAGAATCTTGGCAAAATTCAGCTTATAATCCGGGTCTTCTAGGGCAATTATATCTATGTCGAGGGCTTCTAAGGATTGTAAAATTTTGCTAACTTCTGTGCCATTGTCTCCCAATTCTGCTATGCGACGCAGGATCAGCAGTCGGGGGGGAGTCCCTTGACAATCGCGGAGCAGTTGCTGTCGTTGTGAGCGATCGCCAAAATCCTGATACACTTGTTCGGGAGAATAGACCCAAATCGAGGCATCGGGGGGACTATCGAGCAGGGGATTGGTATAGGTGTAGGCGATAATTTTCATGTTTTGCCGAAATCCTGGTATAGATAAGCTGTACTGCCTTTAAACCGCGTCTTGAAAAGTTTAGTACAAATGCTCGAACTTCCTCGACCCGGCCCCCAACTCCGGCGCTCATAGACAGTCTTAACCAGTAATTTAGATAGTCAACAGCTTACCTGCGGGCGAATGGAAAAGGAATTTCTGCCCATCTCCCTAACCCCCGCAAGCTGGCGATCGTTCCGCTACACTTGGCAATTTCTAGGCCGGGCGCGATTCGTCTAGGGAGAGGGTAAAGAGCGAAGGAAAACCGTGAGTATGGCGGTAATAATTGCGACGGTTACGGGGATAATCAGCGATTTCGCCCCTTTTAAATCGGATATATCCTTAACTAGCCCCGATTGTTCGTTTTCTAGCCTTTCTAACCGCTTATCCATTCCCTCGACTTTCTCGATTAATTTTGCCTGTCCTACCTCTAGTTTTGTCAGGCGATCATCGATTCGATCGATCTTTCCCTCGATCCGCGTCAGGATGGCTTCTAGGGAATAGGTGACGGTTTCTCCCGATTGACTCATAAACTAAATTCCTTGTTGCGGGGGATACTTCGCATTCTATCACTCCCGAAAGATGGCAGAATTACCAATCCAGAGGCAACGGCAACGATTATCATCGTACAATATTACTAGGCGATCGAATGTTCACCGAAATTCAGATGAGTCAATTAAAATCTATTTCTGGGAAAAAGTTCGCCAAAATTTGAGAACGTCATTGAGAATTCAAGGTAGTCATCACATTTACTGTATTACTCGTTCAGACTGTCTATGAACCATCGTCAACAATTAATTCAAGAACTCGAACAAGCACCTGATGATCTAATAGAAACCGTGTTAGATTTTTTACATC
>MTBT01000199.1 GCA_002282935.1 Microcystis sp. LSC13-02
AAACAAGGGCAACAAAGCCTGAAACTCCTGACTCCTGACTCCTGACTCCTGACTCCTACCCCCACCGAAAAACTTTTTCAGCAGACCCTATCTAGATGAAGATGTTAACGTTTTAATCGCCGAGTTGTTGAGAGCGAGGGGGTTTGACGCGATTACTGCGAGGGATGCGGGACAACTTAACGCCACAGATAAAGCACAACTCGCTCACGCGGTGAGTCAGGGAAGAACCTTAGTCACTCACAACCGAACCGATTTTGAAGAACTGGTTCGCGATTACTTCGATGCCAATCGAACCCATTACGGGGTGATTTTCGCCGTCCGTCGCCCTCCGCGAGAGATGGCGAACCGTTTACTCGTTATTCTTGATCGAGTGACTGCGGACGAAATGCGAAAGGTTCTTCGTTACTTGTTATGGTTCGATAGGGTGGCATAAATCGACTAAATCCTTATCTGGCGAGAGATTTAATTGATTAGTTCGCTCTAATAAGGGTTTCATCCCTTATAACCCTCGTCGATTGCATAACACAAACCGAAGAACCATGCGAAACCAAGTTCGATATATTTAATCGCCAAGAAAAATCGCCGTGACCCATTTTTAGGTTCTAGAATGGTCGGAAGTTGGATTCGGTGTAAAGGAACCCTTGTGACATCGAAACATTTCCTTAAGATATAAGACCGAAGGTCCAGTCTGGATACAGAATTGATATACCTAGAATCGCTACTCTGGCTCACCCTCTAGGCCATTCCCTTCCAGACTGCTAGGCTATTAGACAAAATGAATAACAATCAAACTCCACGGAAACAAGGACTATATGATCCCCAATTCGAACATGATGCTTGTGGTGTCGGTTTTATCGTTCATAAAACGGGTAAAAAGTCCCACGATATTGTTGAACAAGCCTTAACAATTTTACTAAACCTCGATCACCGTGGCGCGTGCGGTGCGGAAAAAAATACCGGAGATGGAGCGGGTATTTTGTGCCAAATCCCCGACCTATTTTTCCGGAAAGTGACCAGTAATCTAGGCTTTACCTTACCGGCAGCGGGACAATACGGGGTAGGAATGCTCTACACGGCCCCTGATGCCGAAATTCGCCAGAAAGGTCGGCAGCAATTCGAGAAAATCGCCGCCGAAGAGGGGTTAAAAGTTCTCGGTTGGCGTGATGTTCCCACGGATAACTCCAGTTTGGGCAATTCGGCCAAATCTACCGAACCCTTTATCGAACAGGTTTTCATCGAACGCAATGCCAATTTAAGTGATGATCTGGCCTTTGAACGCAAATTATACGTTATTCGCAAACGTTCCCACCTCAGTCGTCAATCCTTTAATCGTTACTGGTATCCTTGCAGTATTTCTAGTCGTACCATTGTCTATAAAGGGCAATTAATGCCGGTACAGGTGGGGGACTATTTTCCCGATTTACACGACCCCGACTTTGAAAGTGCTTTAGGATTAGTCCATTCTCGTTTTAGTACCAATACCTTCCCCAGTTGGGAACGCGCCCACCCTTACCGTTATATTGCCCACAATGGCGAAATTAATACCCTGCGAGGTAATATTAACTGGATGCACGCCCGTCAGTCAATGTTTGCCTCACCCTTGTTCGGGGAAGACATCAAAAAAATCCAGCCAGTCATTAATATCGAGGGTAGTGACTCCTTAATTTTTGATAATGCCCTAGAATTAATGGTTTTATCGGGGCGTTCTCTTCCTCACGCTGTCATGATGATGATTCCTGAACCCTGGGCGGCCCACGAATCGATGAGTGATGAGAAAAAAGCTTTTTATGAATACCATTCCTGTTTGATGGAACCCTGGGATGGTCCGGCCTCGATCGCTTTTACCGATGGTACGATGATGGGAGCAGTGTTAGACCGCAATGGTTTACGTCCTTCCCGTTACTACGTCACCAAGGATGACCTAGTAATTATGGCATCGGAAGCGGGAGTTTTACCCATTGAACCGGAACGCGTCGCTTTTAAAGGTCGTCTGCAACCCGGCCGGATGTTCCTTGTGGATATGAAAGAAGGTCGTATCGTGGCCGACGAGGAGATAAAAGAAGGTATTGCCAAAGCTCATCCCTATCGCCAGTGGTTAAACGAAAATTTAGTCAATTTAGACGATTTACCGGCTGTGGAAACTGCCTCACCTGAAACTCCTGTTTCCCTAATTCAACAGCAAACCGCTTTCGGTTACACTTTTGAGGAATTACGTCTTTTATTAGCCCCCATGGGCCGGGATGGAGTGGAAGCAGTGGGTTCCATGGGTTCCGATACGCCCCTAGCCGTCTTGTCCGATCGGCCAAAACTGCTTTATGATTACTTTCAGCAGTTATTCGCCCAAGTCACTAACCCCCCGATTGACTCGATTCGCGAGGAAATTATCACCTCTCCCATCACCACTATCGGCGCGGAGAGAAATCTCTTGGATCCGCAGCCAGAAAGCTCTCACCTGATTAAACTTAACTCTCCCATCCTCACTAACGCCCAATTAGCGCGTTTACAGGGCAATAGCGAATTTAAAACCGTTACTATTGCCATTCTCTTCGATCCCACTTCGGGAGTCGAGGGAATGCGTAGCACAATTGAGGCAATTTGTCAAGAGGTGGACGAGGCAATTTTAGCGGGCGCGAGCATTATTATTTTAAGCGATCGAGGTATCGATAAAAATCACGCCCCGATTCCCTCACTGCTGGCCGTTGCCGGTTTACACCATCACCTCATCCGGCAGGGAACCCGCACCAGAGTCGGCCTTGTCTTAGAATCGGGCGAACCCCGGGAAGTCCATCACTACGCCCTTCTCCTCGGTTATGGTTGCGGTGCGATTAATCCCTATCTAGCCTTTGCCACCCTCGGCAGTATGATCGAGGAAGGATTATTGGTAGGAGTTGACCACCCAACCGCCTGTAAAAACTACATAAAAGCCGCCACCAAGGGCGTAATTAAAGTGGCCTCTAAAATTGGCATTTCTACCCTGCAAAGCTACCGTGGAGCGCAAATATTCGAGGCTATCGGCTTAAATCGATCGGTAGTCGATCGCTATTTTACTTGGACAGCTTCCCGCATTGAAGGGGCCGATTTAGAAATTATTGCCAAAGAATCCCTACTCAGACATGGCCACGCTTTCCCCGACCGGGACGTGAACGTGCATACCCTCGATATTGGCGGTGAATATCAATGGCGTAAGGACGGGGAAGCCCATCTTTTTAGCCCAGAAACCATTCATACCCTGCAACAAGCGGTAAAATTGGGCAAATACGACCTCTTTAAGCAGTATTCCCAACTGGTCAACCAACAGAATCAAAAATTCTTCACCCTGCGGGGACTATTAACTTTTAAAAACCGGGAAAGTATCCCCATCGAAGAAGTGGAACCGATTGAAGCGATTATGAAACGCTTTAAAACCGGGGCCATGAGTTACGGGTCTATTTCCAAAGAGGCCCACGAATCCCTCGCTATTGCCATGAATCGTATCGGTGGCAAGTCGAACACCGGGGAAGGGGGCGAAGATTCCGAGCGCTACACTTGGACAAATGAACAGGGAGACTCGAAAAATAGTGCCATTAAACAGGTGGCTTCTGGCCGTTTTGGTGTCACCAGTCTTTACCTCTCCCAAGCGCGAGAATTGCAGATAAAAATGGCCCAGGGGGCAAAACCGGGCGAAGGCGGTCAATTACCGGGTAAAAAAGTCTATCCTTGGATTGCCAAAGTCCGTCACTCCACCCCCGGAGTCGGTTTAATTTCTCCCCCACCCCACCACGATATCTACTCCATTGAAGACCTAGCGGAGTTGATTCATGACCTAAAAAATGCCAATCGTGCGGCGAGAGTGAGCGTAAAACTGGTTTCTGAGGTGGGAGTCGGTACAATCGCCGCCGGAGTCGCTAAAGCTCACGCAGACGTGGTTTTAATCTCTGGTTTCGATGGTGGGACCGGTGCATCTCCCCAAACCTCGATTAAACACGCGGGTTTACCCTGGGAGTTGGGACTAGCAGAAACCCATCAAACATTGGTGTTAAATAATCTTCGCAGTCGCATTGCGGTGGAAACCGATGGTCAGATGAAAACCGGCCGCGATGTGGTGGTAGCGACCCTATTGGGGGCCGAAGAATTCGGTTTTTCGACCGCGCCACTGGTAACGTTAGGCTGTATTATGATGCGGGTTTGTCATCTTAATACCTGTCCGGCGGGGGTAGCGACCCAAGATCCGTTATTACGGAAGAATTTCATCGGGGATCCTGAATATACGGTGAATTTCATGAAATTTATCGCCCAGGAAGTGCGGGAAATTATGGCCGAATTGGGATTCCGCACCTTAAATGAAATGGTGGGGCGAACTGATGTATTAGAGCCGAAACAGGCTGTAGAACATTGGAAAGCGAAAGGAATTGACCTAACTCCGATTCTCTATCAACCGGAGGTAGAGCCAGAGGTAGGACGTTATTGTCAGATTCCCCAGGACCACGGTTTAGATAAGTCTTTGGATCTAACAGTTTTACTGGATTTATGCAAAGATGCCATTGAAAAAGGCGAAAAAGTCAAAGCGACACTACCGATTAAAAATATTAACCGCGTGGTGGGGACGATTTTAGGCAACGAAATCACTAAACGTCACTGGGAGGGTTTACCCGAAGATACCGTACATCTCCATTTTCAGGGCAGCGCGGGGCAGAGTTTCGGTGCTTTTGTTCCCAAAGGAGTGACACTGGAGTTAGAAGGGGATGCTAATGATTATGTGGGTAAGGGTTTAAGCGGTGGCAAAATCATCGTTTATCCGCCCAAAGGTTCCACTTTTGTGGCCGAGGAAAATATTATCATCGGTAATGTGGCTTTATACGGTGCGACCAGTGGTGAGGTGTATATTTCTGGGGTTGCCGGGGAACGTTTTGGGGTGCGTAACTCTGGGGTGACTACGGTGGTTGAGTCCGTTGGCGACCACGCTTGCGAGTACATGACTGGGGGTAAAGTCGTTGTTTTAGGGCCCACCGGTCGCAATTTCGCCGCCGGAATGAGTGGTGGTGTGGCCTACGTCCTCGATGAGTCGGGGGATTTCGCCACTCGTTGCAATACCCAAATGGTAGCTTTAGAGGCGCTAGAAGGGGAAGAAATCGACGATTTACGCGAGTTAATTCAACGTCATGCTGATTACACCAACAGTCAAAAAGCGGCCCTGGTTTTAGCAAATTGGTCGGAAATGTTGCCCAAGTTTGTTAAAGTAATGCCCAAGGATTATAAGCGGATGTTGCAGTGTATTAAAGAGGCGTTAGATTCGGGTTTAACCGGCGATTCTGCCCTCGATGCGGCTTTTGAAGCTAATGCACGCGATGTGGCAAGGATTGGCGGCAGTTAGAGGTTAAGGGGGCTGAATAGTCCCCTTAAACTTTTCTTAATATTCAAATCTTCAAGATACTGTTTGCTAGTAAAAAAATGTTAGAAACTAAAATTCTTAAAGATATAGAGTTAGCTTTTAGACAGTTTGGCTATGAAGGGGAAGATGTATTCAATGTAATTGCCTATTCTTACATTGATGTTTTTGCCATTGAAACTACTAAAAAGCTTGCTAAGATTATTACGAAAGGGCGGTGTGTATCAGAAATTGTATTTCAAGATAAGACTCTTCAGGAAAAAATTCATTGTCATATCAAAAAAGATATTAATGGGAAAAATCTACCGATTTTTTATCAGTATTTTTTGGCTAAAAGATTTCGAGATATTACGGGAAAGTTTTTTACCCCACACGCAATAGCAGAACAAATGGTCAGTATGCTTCCTATTAAATCGGATGCTTTAATAATGGATCCTACTTGTGGCAGTGGAACTTTTTTAAAAGAAGCTGGAGAACGTTGGCAATGTACACCTTGTCATCTCATTGCCAATGATGTAGATGAGATGTTGGTTTGTTTAACGGAATTAGTTTTAAAAATAAATGTCAATAAGAGTCAAAAGATTTCTCGATTTACCTCGAATATTTATCACCCCGATCAAGAAATTCAAACACTATTTGGTCAAGTAGATTACATTGTAGCAAATCCACCGTTTTCACTGCCAATAGACTTGTTAGAATCTCAAAGCGACTTATTCAATTTAGGCTATAGAAATAGCGATGCTCTATTTATTGATTTAGCTCTAGAGTTATTAAAGCCTGACGGACGTTTAGTTTGTCTTTTGCCTCATTCAATTATCTCGAATAAAGAGTATGAAAAGTTACGTCAAAGTGTCGAGAGAAGTTGGTTATTAACCGCCGTTATAATATTACCTGAAGGCGTTTTTCAATCAACTTCAAATACCACGACTCGTGCCGATATTATTGTCTTGGACAAAAAAGGTAAAAATACAATAAATAAAAAGACGATTTTCTCTAATATTTCTTCAATTGGCATCCCCCTGAACAATCAGCAAAAAAAGACAGAAAGCAACGATCTAAAAAAATTGCTAGAAAACAAGGAAGTCGCCAAAGTTCTCGGGATTTAAGTATAAAAACAATGAAAAAAAACGGGCATACTTTTTTTACAATAGTAGATACCTGTAAGATAGAAGCAGGTATCTGGAATCCCTATCATTACAAAAAGAATGACTTAGGTTATACTCTATCAGATTTTGTTGATATTCAAAAAATTATCAATCATAAATGCGATATTAGTTCCTGTCATTTTGCACCGATCGAATATAAAAACATTCCAAAAGGAGAACTATTAACCTTTGTACTAGAAGATAATTATTTAGCAAAAGGACGATATAGTGTTGTCGGTGAACAATCTCTAATTTTTGGCACTATGAGAGCCTATCTTGGCAATGTTTTAGTAACACCAAAAGCAACTTGGATCGAAAAAGATAGTCCCTTATTCTATCCTATTAATTCAGAGTTTGTACAGATCATACCCAAAGATAACCTACCTTATTTTTGGTGGTGTTATCTCAAATCAGCTTTATTTCTCCATCAAATGCCAGCAGGGAGTGGTGGAACACGCCCAAGAGTAAGCGTAGAGAATTTGGAACAGATACCTGTAAGCGTTCCTACATTGCAAGAACGGACAAAAATAAACTCTAGTTTAATAGTTCTAGCAGAGCAATCTTGGCAAAACCTTCTTGCTTGCAGACAGATAATGAAACAGGCAAATTTATCAAATAATCAATGATTATGCCCGATATATCACCACAAGAAATTCAATCACTACGCAATATTTTTAAGTCATTGATTGGCATAAAAATAGATTGGTTGAGTATTCCAGATCAAGCACTAAAAGGATTTGAACCTAGCCAAGTGGCTGTAATTGTTAACACACTTTTAGATGGAGTTTTACCCCAAATTCAATTAATTTCAAATTATCAAAATCAGGAAAAACTTAAAAACATTGGACTAGAGAAATCTCCTAGTCAAATTGGAGAACGAGAAAGTTATCCCGACTACATTCATATTTCAGGCAAAAGAGTAGAGTTAAAAGGTTTATTTGTAGATAATAAAACTTTACAACTCAAAAGACCACCGACACCAAGAGAACCATCGGCAAGACTAAAAGAAAATATTACAATTGATAGTATTGATGCCGAAAAAGATATTTTATTGATTGCAGCTATTCAACTTCAAGAAGAAAATGGTTTTTGTTCACCATTTATCGTTGACATTGAAGTGTTTTCAATGATCGATTGCATTCGAGCAAGAGATCAACGATTGATAGAAACTGGCGGTAAATGGATTGATAATGTTCCCAAGGTGATTAGTAATAATGGCCGGAAAAAACAAAGAGCAGGGGAAACATTGGCAGATAATGATTATGAAAAAGATACTAATTTTGGTAAATTAAAACGAATACCATATCCGCCACTCCAAGATTTTTTAACTAAATGGACTTAAAAGATAATTAATACTTAGGGCTTGCTAAATATCAGTGGAGGTCATGCTAGAAAATGGTTTTGGTCTTTTTTTGGACAAAAAAGTGCAAGAAACAAACGTTGAGAAATCGAAATATGGACTCAAAACCCTTGCACTTTCGCTCTTTGATCGCGAAGTTTTCTGCTTCGAGGTGTGCGAGATCATTCTATTATTCTGATAATTTTGCCAGTGGGAGATTATTATCGGTAATTAACAATTCTTCCCCCAGTTTGAGATTGTATATCAGTTCGGGCAGTTTAGCTTGAGCTTCTTGGAGAGAGACAATCATAATTTTACGGCAAGCGGGAAGATGAAAGGACTTTCTAGGCCGATAATTTCTCGATTCTAACTGATCGACGCAGAGAAGGGATAGGCGAACAGAAAACCCACCCCGCTAAGAACCCGTGTTAAACTGATGAATTATGCTAGTGTCTAGAATTGACCTATGCCGAACTTAACCTTAAGCAACGAACAAGTTATCGAGTTATTTGTGTATCTATGGCGAGAGACAGACGGATACAATCCATAACTTGCCAAGAAATCTTGAATGAGTTTTCCGAGAAACTCATCCAAAAATTTACACTTTCAGAAGAAAGAGCAGAAGAGATTATTCAGGAAGTACGCCAATTTTCTCGAATTGTCAGAATTAATCAAGAGCTTGCCCTAGTATCTGCCGATCCCGATGACGATATGATCATAGAGTGCGCGATCGCTGGCAAGGCGACCCATATTATCACGGGAGACAAACATCTTCTTTTACTGGTTGAATATCAAAATATTCAACCAGTAAAAGCAAAAGATTTTCTAGATTTCTTAACTCGAAATAATAACCATCAATTATGAACTTTACTCAATGTAATTTTACTACAAGATATTCCCGAAGAAAGATTATCCGCAGGAGACGTGGGAACCTTGATAGAAAAACATCAAATCGAGGGATTAGAAAGGGGTTATAGTGTCGGATTTTTCGATAGGTTGAGAAAAACGATTACTGTTGTCACCATGGCCGAAAATTCCCCCCGTTTCGCCGCCCCGCTAAGGACCCGTGTTAAACTGATTAATCATGCTATTTTCTAGAATTGACCTATGCCGAACTTAACCTTAAGCAACGAACAAGTGATCGAATTAGTCAAACAACTCCCTGAAGCACAGCAACAGGAAGTTTATAAAATTCTCATCCTCAGTCAGTGGAGACAGTTGGAACCAGTATTTAATGAAGGAGCAGAAAGAGCTAGAATCGTAGCCAAAGAACGCGGCTATGATTGGGATACCATGACCGAAGACGAAAGAGAAGAATTTATCGATGAAATCGTTCACGAAAAATAGTGACCTATGTAGTTGTTTTTGATACAAATATATTAATCTCTGCTTGGCTGTCTAAAAACAGCCCTACATTTTCTTGCTTATCGTTAGCGAAGACGGGATCGGTATCTTCAGTAACCTGCCAAGAGATTTTAGACGAATTAACCGAAAAACTTCAGCAGAAATTTCAAATATCTGAACGGGGACTTAGAGAATATATCGCAGAAATTCGTCAATTTTCTAGCCTTGTTCCGATAACGAGACAACTTAGAGCCGTTCCCAACGATCCCGATGACGATATGATCATAGAATGTGCGATCGCTGGCAAGGCGACCCATATTATCACGGGAGACAAACATCTTCTTTCACTGGTTGAATATCAAAATATTCAGATCGTAAAAGCAAAAGATTTTCTGGACTTTTTAGATCAAAATAATAACCATCAATTATGAACTTTACTCAATGTGATTTTATTAAAAGACATTCTAGAAGAAGAATTATCCAATGGAAACGTGGGAACATTAGTAGAAAAACATTAAGTTGAGGGATTAGAAACGGGGTATAGTGTCGAGTTTTTCGATAGGTTGAGAAAAACGATCGCTCTCGTCACCCTGCGGGAAAGTTCCCTCTGTCTCCCTACCCACAGAGACTGACCAAACGTTAGACCGGTAAACAACACTACCATCTAAAAGCTCGAAAGCGGGTTGCTACAATTGCAATAGGTGTAACTTCCATAGATGAGAAGGCCGAGTGAAGACGATAGCGACTTTCTTGGTAAGCTGATGGACGAAATTAGTGATGAGGCCGAAGCAAGAGGATTAAAACCCGAAATTTTAGAGTCTTTACTGAATGAATCTTGAAGTGAACTATACCAGTCTTAACCAACTTAATCATTCCCAAGCGTTTGACAGGATAGATTTCTAAAATGCTCCAATCCCTCCTCACCCTACCCGAATTTCTTGCACTACCGGAAAGCAAACCCGCGCTGGAATATATCGACGGTCGGATCGTTCAAAAAGCTATGCCGAAAACCCGACACGCTCGATTACAGAGCAAATTAATCGAGAAAATCAATCGCATCACCGAAACAGAAAAAATCGCTTATGCGTTTCCCGAATTGCGCTGTACCTTCGCGGGTCGATCGATCGTCCCCGATATCGCCGTACTCCTCTGGCAGAATATCCCCTTCGATACCAACGGTGAACCTCTCGATAATATTCTCATCCCTCCCGACTGGACGATCGAAATCCTTTCCCCCGAACAAAGTTCCAACCGAGTCACGGGAAATATCCTGTATTGTCTTAAACACGGCTGTAAACTGGGATGGCTACTCGATGCCGAAGATCGATCAATCCTCATTTTTCTTCCCGATCGACAACCCGAATTACGCCAAGGCCTCGATCGACTAGAAATCTTACCGGATATCGATCTAGAATTAACCGTCGAGGCAGTTTTCTCGTGGTTAAAAATGCAATAGCGGCAAAAATTTCATTTTTGAATTGGTGCATGAAGAAAGACTATCCGTGGGAACCTTGGTAGAAAAACATCAAATCGAGGGATTAGAAACGGGGTATAGTGTCGGATTTTTCGATAGGTTGAGAAAAACAATTACTGTTGTCAACCTACCCGAAAGTTCCCTCCATTTCCCCACCCACGAGGATCGACCTTGACCCTACAGGACTGATATTTTCCCATCTTTAGCAGAATATCGGCATCTAGAAGAGGGTGCGATCTTGCGGCAGTTATAGTTGAGAGGGTGTGTTACACTAGCCTTAAGGCACTGTGTAGGCCGTACTCGAATTACTTCTCAACAATCCATTATCATAAAAAATCTACGAGTTAGTTATGATGGAATGGTTTTCCGTCCCGAAGAAAAGATTGAATTAGAACCCAATACCCATTACCGAAATTTTGGGTTAAAGCCCCGTCCTAAAAGGACGGCTTTTTAAACTATAGCTTGTTAACTTAACTTTTATTGTGCTATACTGATT
>MTBT01000200.1 GCA_002282935.1 Microcystis sp. LSC13-02
ATTTTAGCATATATTTGGTAAATGCGCTAGTATTTAACGGTAAAGCCGTCGTAGAACGACGGGGTTTCAGACCCAAAATTTTCGATGAAAACTGTTGCCGATACGGACTTGAAAAGGCTAGAAGACTTAATTATCAACGGACAAAAAGCGATCGAGACTCGTTTCACGGCGATCGAGCATAGTATCGTCGAAATTAAGGCTGATATTGGCGAAATTAAAGCTGATATTAAGGAAATCAAGCAAGATGTTAAATCCCTAGAGATAGGACAGGCAAAATTAACCGAAAGAGTCGAAGGGATGGATAATCGTCTCAAAATAGTCGAGGGCAGTCAAAAAAATCAAATTTGGGCATTGATAACCATTTTAGGCGGTTCACTAATTACCGCTTCCGTCGGTTTGCTGATTGCTATTTTGCGCTTTGTCTTTTTTAAGTAAAAAGTTATCTTTATGGATGAAAATAAAACCGAAATAAATCAAGAAATTGACTTAGAAACCGAAAAAATTGAGCCATCAGCCTCGGTAATGGAAAGATACGCCCAAATACACCTAAAAAGTGAGGGCGAGAAATTGGTGCTAATTTTGCCCAAAACCAGCGCCGGGGAGACAAGTCAGGATTGGACAGATATCTTGACAGGATTAAAATATTATCTCCGTAATAGCGGCCAAAACTGCCCTGCTAGAACACCAGTACACCTACGGTCCAACAATCGCCTGATGGATACGCGCCAACTACAAGCGATCGCCACAATTTTAGACAGTGCCGAATTATCCCTGCATACCATCCAAACCCAAAGAAGACAAACCGCAGTGGCAGCGGCAACCATGGGTTACAATGTCGAACAAATGCGCTCGAATCCCACGGTTTTCGGGGACGAGCAACCGCTGCCATCCCTCCTCGCCGAACCTTTGTACTTAAAAACCACGCTGCGATCGGGTGTAGAAATCCGTCACCCGGGTACAGTTATAGTCATGGGTGATGTCAACCCCGGCGGATCGATCGTCGCTGATGGCGATATATTAGTTTGGGGGGGTTTACGCGGTGTGGCCCATGCTGGATTCCGCGGCGATCGAGCAGCGGTAATTATGGCCCTGCGAATCGAATTAACTCAACTGAGGATCGCAGAATTAGTGGCACGCACCCCGGCTTTAAAAAGCGATCGCATGGAACCAGAAATTGCCTGTATCAGCGAAGGAGGAATCCGCATCATTGGGGCTTATAATTTTTCCAGAACCTACACCTTTAAAGATAAAGTGGGATGGGTAGAAAAAAAGTGATCAGTGACCAGTAAACAGTGATCAGTGACCAGTGATCAGTAAACAGTGATCAGTAAACAGTGATCAGTAAACAGTGATTCAGTGACTGGTAAAAATAGCGATTAACTGCGTTGAAACGAAAAACTCTATAAAACTGATAACTGATAACTGATAACTGATAACTGATAACTGATAACTGATAACTGATAACTGATAACTGATAACTGATAGCTGATAACTGATAACTGATAACCGGTAACTGATAACTGATAATTGATAACTGATAACTGATAACTGATAACTGATATAAATTATGGCTCGTGTAATTGTGGTGACATCGGGAAAGGGAGGAGTTGGTAAAACGACAGTAACGGCGAACTTAGGTTCAGCCTTATCTCAATTAGGCTGTCGAGTCGCCCTTGTCGATGCTGATTTCGGACTGAGAAATCTCGATTTATTGTTAGGATTAGAACAGCGTATCGTTTATACTGCCCTCGATGTGGTGGCGGGAGATTGTAGCCTTGATAAAGCTTTAGTTAAGGATAAAAGACAGGAAAATCTGGTCTTATTACCGGCGGCACAAAACCGCACCAAAGAGGCAATTACTGGCGCTCAAATGAAGGATTTAGTCGCCCAATTGTCAAAAAGTTATGACTATGTATTGATTGATTGCCCGGCAGGAATTGAAATGGGTTTCCGTAATGCGATCGCCGCTGCTCAAGAAGCGATCATCGTTACTACTCCGGAAATGTCGGCGGTGAGAGATGCCGATCGCGTGGTGGGATTACTAGAAAGCGAAGATATTAAGAGTATCCGTCTGATTGTCAACCGGCTGCGGCCAGAAATGATCCAACTTAATCAGATGATCAGCGTCGAGGATATTCTCGACCTCTTGGTAATTCCCCTGTTGGGGATTATTCCCGACGATCAAAGAATTATTATTTCCACTAATAAAGGGGAACCATTAGTATTAGAGGAGAAGACCTCTCTCCCCTCCATGGCCTTTAGAAACATTGCCCAGCGTTTACAGGGTCGCGATGTGCCGTTTCTAGATTTAATGGCCGGTCAGGAAGGTTTTCTCACTCGTCTGCGTCGTCGCTTGTTTGGGCCTTAAACTCTCTCATCTCAACCCCTTAACCTACTATGAATGACCTGATCGATAAACTTCTAGCATGGCGCGGTTCGGGCAAAAGTGGCGACCAAGCTAAAAAACGCTTAAAACTTATTCTGGCCCATGATCGCGCCGATCTTAGTCCCGAAATTCTCAATATGATGCGTCAAGAAATCTTAGAAGTGGTCAGTCGTTATCTTGATATCGACACCGAGGAAACCGAGTTACTCCTAGAAAGCGACCAACGAACTACAGCCCTGATTGCTAATTTTCCGATTCGTCGGATCAAACGCCGTCCTTTAACCGAGAAATTGCCATGAAAACTAAACCGATCGAGCTTTGGCTTAGTCTAGCGGTCAGTCCCTTTCTTTTATCCTACTTGGGACTACGTTCTATTAATAATTGGTTGATAGAAGTCGGGAAAGACAGTGAGGAAATCTTTCGTGGCGATCGCTTGCCCCTGCTCAATATTCCCGATCAGTTACCAGTAAACAGCGACCAATAATCCAAGAAAAAAGTCCTTTTGCCCCCTGAAAAGAGGCAAAAATAGTGAAGTTTTTGTTAAAAATAGGAAAAAATGTGATTCTTGGGGATATAATCTCATCTTTGACAAACCCTAAGAACTAATCCCGATAGATCAGTTATCAATGATCAGATTTGAGTTTTCAGTGAATAGTATTAAGTGGTAAGTTCTGAGCTTTCTTTTCACTGATTACTGATTACTGATTACTGATTACTGATTACTGATTACTGATTACTGATTACTGATTACTGATTACTGATTACTGATTACTGATTTGATTACTGATTACTGATTACTGATTAAAATTATGAGCGTCCTTGTCCCCTCGACCGAAACCGAACAGGATATTTTCAGCACTTCCAACCTGTTTCTGCAGCAAAGACTGAAATTAATCGAAGATTTATGGAAAGAAGTCTTAGTCTCCGAATGTGGTCAAGAATTAGTCGATTTACTGGAATTACTGCGCCATCTCTGTTCTGAGGAAGGACAAGTGACCGATGATAGTGCGGAAGCAATGATCGCCAAAATGATCGAAGACTTGGAACTAGGGGAAGCGATCAAAGTTACCCGCGCTTTTGCCCTCTATTTCCAGTTAATAAATATTATTGAACAACACTACGAACAAAGGGATCAGCAACTACTGCGACGGACGGTGATCGGGGAAGAAAACGAAAGTCCCAAGGCTGACCCAACGCAAAAAAGCATTTTAGCCACCATTGTCGGGGCCGATTGGCTAGAAAAAACCCTGAACGAGTCCGATCACTCCGGCCCAAAATCGGGACTATTTCACTGGTTATTTCCCTATCTCAAACAGGTTAACGTCCCCCCCCAAGAAATTCAGCGTCTTCTCGATCAGTTAGATATTTGTCTGGTTTTTACGGCCCACCCCACGGAAATTGTCCGTCATACCATTCGCATTAAACAGCGCCGTATCTCAGGCATTCTCGAAAAACTCGACCAAGCAGAAGAAATCTTTCGCAGTATGGGGTTAACTAACTCCAGAGAAGCACAAACAGTCACCAAACAGTTAAAAGAAGAAATTCGTTTTTGGTGGCGAACGGATGAACTACACCAATTTAAACCCACCGTCGTCGATGAAGTGGATTATGCCCTGCACTACTTCGATGAAGTTCTCTTTGATTCCCTACCCCAGTTAACCCTGCGTCTGCAGCAAAGTCTAGAATCCTCCTTTCCCCGTTTACGAGCGCCGAAAAATAACTTCTGTCGCTTTGGTTCTTGGGTAGGGGGAGATCGGGATGGCAATCCCTCCGTTACCCCCGAAGTCACCTGGAAAACCTGCTGTTATCAGCGCAATCTCGTTATTAAAAAATATCTCGATGCTATTCGCGACCTGACCAGTATTTTAAGTGCCTCCCTGCACTGGTGTCACGTCTTGCCGGAGTTGCTGGACTCCCTGGACAGAGATAAACAGCAAATGCCCGAAATCTATAGCCAGTTAGCAATCCGCTACCGTCAGGAACCCTATCGCCTCAAATTGGCCTTTATTCAAAAACGTCTGGAAAATACGCGCGATCGCAATGATCGGCTCAATGACCCAGAAGAACGACAATTATTAACTAAACTCAACGAAACCAACATCTATCGCTCCGGTTCCGAGTTTTTAGCCGAATTACAGCTATTACAGCGCAGTCTCTTGCAAACCGGTCTTTCCTGTCAAGAACTCGATCGAATGATCGCCCAAGTGGAGATTTTTGGCTTTGTCCTGACTCAGTTAGATTTTCGGCAGGAATCCACCCGTCACGCCGAATGTATCGAAGAAATCGCTGAATATCTCGGAGTTTTGCCCAAACCCTACGGCCAATTAAGCGAATCAGAAAAAATCGCCTGGTTAGTGGAGGAATTAAAAACCCGTCGCCCCTTAATTCCCCGGGAAATGCCCTTTTCGGAAAGAACCTGCGAAACCATTGAAACCCTGCGAGTTTTAAGAAGTCTGCAAGGGGAATTTGGTCTGGAAATCTGCCAAACCTACATTATCAGCATGACCAACGAGGCCAGCGATGTGCTAGAAGTGCTGTTATTAGCCCAAGAAGCCGGTTTATACGACCCCGCCACTAGCCGCAGTTCCCTCCGCATCGTTCCCCTCTTTGAAACCGTCGATGACCTCAAACACGCCCCCGGCATCATGGAGACTTTGTTTGAATTGCCCCTCTATCGGGCAACCCTAGCCGGCGGTTACGACCATTTAGGGGCTTTAAACGGGGAGGACGTGACCCCGGAACCTGCCATCTTGGAACCGAGTAATTTACAGGAGATTATGGTGGGTTACTCCGATAGTAATAAAGATTCCGGCTTTTTGAGCAGTAATTGGGAAATTCATAAGGCCCAGAAGGCTTTACAAAAAACCGCTAAACAATACGGCGTGAATCTACGTCTTTTTCATGGCCGGGGCGGTTCCGTCGGTCGGGGTGGTGGACCGGCCTACGCCGCTATCCTCGCCCAACCCCGGGGAACGATTAACGGTCGCATTAAAATCACCGAACAAGGCGAGGTTTTAGCCTCGAAATACTCTTTACCAGAATTGGCCTTGTATAACCTAGAAACGGCTGTAACGGCAGTCATACAGGCAAGTTTACTGGGCAGTGGTTTTGATGATCTCGAACCCTGGAATCGCATCATGGAGGAGTTGGCCACCCGTTCACGGCAAACCTATCGCAGTTTGATTTATGAAGAACCGGACTTTTTAGATTTCTTCCTGTCCGTGACTCCCATTCCTGAAATTAGTCTTTTACAGATTAGTTCCCGACCAGCGCGCCGGAAAAGTGGTCAACAGGATTTAAGTACCCTGCGGGCAATTCCCTGGGTATTTAGTTGGACCCAAACCCGTTTTCTTTTACCGGCTTGGTATGGTTTAGGGACAGCTTTACAGATGTTTCTCGATGATTCTCCTAGCAGAAATTTGGAATTGTTACGCCATTTTTATCACAAGTGGCCGTTCTTCCAGATGGTGATTTCTAAGGCAGAAATGACTCTATCGAAGGTGGACCTACAGATGGCCTATCACTACGTCAGTGAACTTTCTAAACAGGAAGATCGAGAACGTTTTCAACGTCTGTTTGAAAGGATCAAAGAGGAATATAATCGCACTAGCGAGATTGTTCTCCAGATCACCGGCGAGAAACATTTATTGGATAATGATCCGAATTTACAGCGATCGGTGCAGTTACGCAACGGTTCGATCGTTCCCCTCGGTTTCCTACAGGTGTCTCTCATCAAGCGTTTACGTCAATACAACAGTCAAGCTCAATCCGGTGTGATTCATTTCCGCTACTCTAAAGAGGAGTTATTAAGGGGTGCTTTAATGACGATTAATGGTATTGCCGCAGGGATGAGAAATACCGGTTGATTACAGATAATTAATGGTAGTTTTCGGGTGGGTTATCTTGAAGGTAATCCACCCTCTTTTTTGGATTTGTAAACTTTTTGTAGAACTTCTACTAAGTTGTTATTTTTAAAGGGAAAATCACCGCTAAAATTGGGCACTACTTCCGATTTTATCACTCAATCCAAGCTTTTGGGGGGTAGAACCCCCCAAACCCGCCACGCATTAGCTTTTCGGTGGGATGCTTACAGGCAGCTGCTGATACATTTGTAATTATTTAAAAGTCACTGATAATTGCTGATTATCGGTATTTCTGCAAATGTGAGATGCACCCAATCTGCTTAACCCGAACTGACGTTAATATTACTATCACTTATTGACTAAAAATGAAGATTTTACCGCTAACAGTTGACAATTGATGATCGATCCCGAAGAGAAGCAATTAAGCTCACTGGTGTGTCGGAAGATTAGAGATTGTGCCAAAATGGAGAAAGTGACCCAATGATTACAGGTAAATTGTTCAAGAAAGGATCGAGTAACCGTGACTGATACCAACCTAGATATACTATCCTTGACCGATCCAGCGATCGCGGGGATTCTGCAAAAAGAACTGCAACGTCAAAGAGATCACCTAGAACTAATCGCTAGTGAAAACTTTACCTCGGCTGCCGTCATGGCCGCCCAGGGTTCGGTTTTAACCAACAAATACGCCGAAGGACTGCCCAAAAAACGCTACTATGGTGGTTGCGAATACGTTGACGAAGCGGAACAATTAGCGATCGATCGGGTTAAACGACTATTTGGGGCAAACCACGCTAACGTACAACCCCACTCCGGGGCCCAAGCTAATTTCGCCGTTTTCCTGACCCTCTTGCAGCCCGGCGATACGATTATGGGTATGGATCTCTCCCACGGTGGTCATCTTACCCACGGTTCCCCTGTTAACGTTTCCGGGAAATGGTTCCGAGTAGTACAGTACGGAGTAAGTCCCGAAAGCGAACGTCTTGACTACGAGCTCATCCTTGACATCGCTCGCAAAGAAAAACCAAAACTAATTATCTGCGGTTATTCTGCCTACTCGCGCCAGATTGATTTCGAGAAATTCCGCGCCATCGCTGACGCAGTGGGGGCCTACCTGATGGCAGATATCGCCCATATTGCCGGTTTAGTGGCCACTGGTCATCATCCTAACCCCCTACCCCACTGTGATGTGGTAACTACCACCACTCACAAAACCCTGCGCGGTCCTAGGGGGGGGTTAATTATGACCAAAGACGAGGAATTAGGCAAAAAATTCGATAAATCCGTCTTCCCCGGTACCCAAGGCGGGCCTCTAGAACACGTGATCGCGGCGAAAGCGGTGGCTTTTGGGGAAGCGTTGAAACCGGAGTTTAAAATCTATTCGGGCCAAGTAATCGCTAATGCCCAAGCTTTGGCCGGTCAGTTGAAGGCTAGAGGGATTAAAATTGTCACTGATGGTACGGATAATCACTTGATGTTACTCGATTTAAGATCCGTGGGCATGACCGGGAAAGAAGCCGATCGCTTAGTGAGTACCATTAATATTACCGCTAATAAAAACACTGTTCCCTTCGATCCCGAGTCTCCCTTTGTCACCAGTGGTCTGCGCTTGGGTTCCCCGGCTATGACCACCAGAGGACTAGGAGAAACGGAATTTATCGAGATTGGCAACATTATCGCCGATATTCTCCTTAATCCCAGTGATGAAGACCTGAGAAATGCTTGCCGTCAACGGGTAGCGAAACTCTGTGAAAGCTTCCCCCTCTATCCCCATCTCCATATTTCCGTCCCCGCCTTGGCCTAAAACGAGAGATAATAAAAATTCATAATTGGCGATTGCCTGTCAGTTGCCAATTGTGAATTAAATCGCCCCCCCAATTCCCATGTCTGGAGATTTATACTATCTAATTGCTTTTCTGATCGCCCATACCGTGGTACTTTGGAGTACCCCCCTCGTCAGAACCGTCGGACTGAAAAGCGGTTACGTCGATAAACCCAACGAAAGGAAGGTCCATGAAAAGCCTATGGTTCGACTGGGGGGAGTTTCGATTTTTGTCGGCGCTTTAACTGCACTCCTGATCGTTTGGTGGTTGGGAGGGTTTGCCGGTTTAAACAGCGATCGAGAATGGGAAGTTTGGGGCGTAACCCTAGGCGGTTTGGGCTTTTTCCTCATCGGTCTAGCGGATGATCTTTTTAATCTTTCGCCGCTCAATCGTTTGGTAATGCAGTTTAGCGTCGCTTTTCTAGCTTGGCAAGCCGGGGTAAGGATCGATTTCCTCTCTATTCCCTTCGGCGATTTATTACAAATTCATTGGCTAAGTTTACCGATTACTCTCCTCTGGTTAGTGGGGATGGCTAACGCGATTAACTGGATTGACGGTTTAGATGGATTAGCGGCGGGAGTTTCGGGTATATCTGCCGTGGTTATTTTAATTGTAACTTTGGTGATGGGACAACCGGCCGCCGCTATTATCGCCGCCGCTTTAGCGGGTGGGGCTTTGGGTTTTCTGCGTTACAATTTTAATCCTGCCCAAATTTTTATGGGGGATGGTGGGGCCTATTTTATGGGTTTTACCCTGGCGGGTGTGGCGGTGATTGGATTGGCTAAAACCACTGCTGTGACTACCGTTGCCGTTACCGCCGTCCTATTACCCTATCTCATCCTCGCGGTTCCTCTCCTCGATATGTCCACGGTGATTATTTCCCGTCTCAAACGCGGAAAATCCCCTTTTGTGGCTGATAAACGTCATTTACACCACCGTTTACTGAAAGCTGGTATCTCTCACCGTCTGACAGTGTTATTTATCTATGCCCTAACCCTCTGGGTGGGCAGTTTAGCCCTCGGTTTCTCCAATGTTCCCAGTGGTTGGGGTTTTGCCTTTGGTGCGACTCTCCTCCTCGGTTACGTCGGTTGGCAAGTCTGGCGCAATCGTGGCAGTGAACCGTAAACTATCTTAAAGTCGTCAGATATCAGCTTTTTTCTGCGGATATATCTTCGGCATCCAGTTTGTCACTTTGAGAGGGCAAGCAATATCACAGTAATTCTATATTGATTTTCCGTCACCACAACCTCAGTTGATAACCTTTCTTCCATTGGTAAAGCATTTTTCCGCCTATCAAAGATAAATAACCAACCAAAATCTAACCCCAAAAGCCCTAAATAAGACTTTAATTGTTCAATTCCATCAGGTTGCGGATCGCGTTTTTTATCCCGCCATACTTTTAATTCAATCCCTAAAATTACATCTTTGTAACTCAGACATAAATCCATTCTATCACTCTCAAGCACTGCGGGAATTTAGAGCAGGGATAAAAATTATTGAACCAACATAACAATATAAAATGGTGATTTTTTCCGCCTATCTAAAGATTATGTCGGATTAAATAATTGGCTGAGTTGTCAAGATTTTTAGACTGCCAAGATCAATTATCTATCTCAGCCCAAAATGGATGTCCTTTCTTGATAATGTGTCTTTCTGCTACTAACATTATTATTCGTTGTCTTTTAACTCAGCTATAATCTTTTCTGTCTTTCTTTTCGACCTTCTTAATCCGTAAATTCGAGAACAAAAAGAGGTAATAATGGC
>MTBT01000201.1 GCA_002282935.1 Microcystis sp. LSC13-02
TAACATCGGACTTTAACAGGTCAAAAGCTTTATTTTAAAAGGGTTTTACCATTATTCAGCAAGCCCTATTTAGGGTCTGCTGGCTTATCACCTTGACATCAGCGCCGTAGAGATTTGTACTCAATTACTATCCTATCGCTAAATTCTGGGAAGAAATCAAAATCCCCCTAAATCCTTAACAAATTCCTAATCATCTCGTTTGGCACCATGATAAGCCGCCCCGAGGTATAATTCCCCTACTTTCGGGTTATTGAGTAAATCTTGACCCGATCCCTGAAAACGATCTTGACCACTTTCTAAAACATAACCTCGATCGGACATCATTAGGGCTTTTTTGGCATTCTGTTCCACTAAAATAATTGCAGTTCCCGTCTGATTAATTGCTTTTATCTGCTCAAAAACGCTGGTTACTAAAATAGGAGATAAAGCTGCCGAAGGTTCATCGAGAATTAATAAATCTGGCTGCAACATCAGCGCTCTTCCCATGGCTAACATCTGTCTTTCTCCTCCGGATAAAGTGCCAGCTTTCTGACGACGGCGCTCGAGCAAACGGGGAAACATGGCATAAATGCGCTCTTTTAAAGATTTTATATTTCCTTTGCTCGTAAAAGCTCCCATTTCAAGGTTTTCTTCAATGCTCAGGGATGGAAAAACATTAGCAATTTGGGGAACATAACCCATTCCGAGGGGAACGATTTGATTAGATTTCCAACCGGCGATATTTTGTCCCTTAAAAGTGATAGTTCCAGCACTGGGTTTTAATAAACCAAAAATCGTCTTAGCTAGGGTAGATTTTCCCGCACCATTGGGACCGATAACCGTGACTAATTCCCTCGGTGCAATGCGAAAGTTAACCCCTTGCAATATGTATAAATCCTGCACATAACCAGCATAAACTTGTTCAACTTCTAAAAGATAATCCATGGTAAAGTAAAAAGGAGATAGGAGAGAGTAATATGAATTATGAATTATGAATTCGGAAGTGGGGAGCATTTTCAGTGAACAGTAATCAGTGAAATGAAAACTCACATCTGATAACTGATAACTGATAACTGATAACTGATAACTGATAAATTAGGGAGTTTTTTGTAAATCGGGACGTTCTTCTGGCAGAATTGCACCTTCGACGGGGCATACTTGTAGACAGATACCACAGTCGATACAAGTGGCAAAATCAATCCAATACCAATCGGTTCCTTTAACATTTTTACCCGGTCCGGGATGGATGCAAGCAACAGGACAAGCGGAAACGCAATCGGCAACCCCTTCACAAGTTTCAGTGACGATCGAATGTGGCACAGTGTTTTCTCCTCTAATTCTTAACATTACTTTACCACTTTTAGGCGCGTTCGGAAACTTTCCCTTAATTCCCTAAAATATTGGCAGTTTTTTCTTGATCTTAGCAAAAAGTAAAATAGAAGTTTTCGATAGGGTTTTTACTATTCCCTTACGGGAGGACAAATAGTTAATTTCTTCCTGTAATTTCTGATTATTTTTCTGGAGATAGTTATGATTATTTTCTAATTCTTTTAGGGATATTTCCATCCCTTGCATAGTATGATAATCTTGCTGTTGTTTGAGATACATTATCTGTTGTGCTTCCTGTAATTTTCTTAACTCTAACCAGACTTGATTCTGACTTGATTCCTTAGTTTCACTGAGCGCATACCAGAGAAAATCAGTGATTTCTTCCGCTATTTTTTGATTAACTTCAAAAAATTCGATAATATCAATTTTTTTGCTGGAAATTTTGGGGTATAACTTTCTTAAATCTTGGGCAATATCAGAGGAAAAAGCGATGATTCTAGAAGCGGATAAAATTGCATAGTGTTTTTCTAAATCTACTGGTAAATTGCCGTTTTCTTCTGGGAATTCATCAGCAAGCAAAAGTAGAGAAGGAGTGTTTAAGGGACTGGTATAAAAAGTGGAAATAAATAAATTTGCCTGTAGGCGATCGCAAATAGCTTGAATTTTTCTGGCATCCTTTCCCGTACAATTATAATCGTAGGATTCCGCAGGCCAATATTTAAATTCTTCCCATCTTGGTGCGGTGTTATTTCTATCTAAAATAACAATGTGTTGACTAATTTCTAATTGACTCCAATGCTCTAGAATTGAAGACCAAATCCTGGCTAATTTTCCTTGATCGATTTGAAAGATCACGCCATCAATAACAATAATTGGGCATCTTTTCCGGGAGATAGCTTGAATTGTTTGCAATTTTTCTCGCTCATCTTCCTGTAAAATTATGCCTAAATCTTCCATCTTAACTAGATTGGGTTTAATTTCTATATCCTTAATGTCTGGGTGAGGAATTTCATAGATTTTACACACTTGATAATGTTCCTGTAATGCTTGACCATTACTGCCATGTTCTAAACCTTGCAGATTTAAATAATATAACCCTAAAATCTCAGGAATTAAAGCCATTTTTTCGCCTTGAATGCCGATTCTTAACCAAAATTCGTAATCACCGGCACAGCGAAAATTTTCCTGAAAATAACCATATTTATCGTGCAGCATTTTTCGCCACATTGGTTGAGAACCCACGCAACAACCTTGACGCATCTGTTGATAGGAGTAATTTGGCCAATTCCAATGTTTTAAAGCTGGGGTGGTGGCAAAAGTATCATTTTTGAGGGTGGTAATTAATTGATCGGCATAAACCAAGCTAATCTCTCTATTGTTATCTAGATAATTAGCCATAATTTCCAGAGCATTAAAACAGCGACGATCATCAGTATTCCCATTGGTGATATAGGAACCCCTAGCTAGTTTAATAGCACGATTCCAAGCGCGGTAGAGGGTTTCTCGTTCTCTAGTCCTCTGGTAAATAATATTAGGATAATTTTCTTGAAACTCTTGGATAATCTCCCCTTCATTCTCTGGAGAAGCACTATCGATAATAATAAGTTCTACTTCTCCCTTTTCATAAAGAGTTTGAGTAACTAAATCCTCTAGACAACCCCGGATAAACTCCGCTGATTTATAGGTAGAAACAATTACAGAAACTTTGATCCTCTGCACTGGTATAGAGTTATTAAAACTAGGATTCATCGGCTTATCTGATCGCAATTCAAGACAGGGAAATTTTTTGATAATTTTGAAAAAGAAGATTTTAAGACTCTATATTTGATCGGGAGAATTGTCAAGATGTTATCGACTCCTATTGAAGATACCAGTTTATTTACCTTTGGCTTGTTACTTGACATAATAAAAAACTATAATGGGAAGGCTGTGGAAATTGAGCAACAATGACCGTATCTTCCTCCCTAGACTGGCTAACCCGTGGAACCAGTGACCTATTCCCCCATCAACCCGACTCCCAAGATCCTAGGGAAAATTTAACCCAACTACTGCAAACTACCGATCGCCCTTTAAGAATTAAACTAGGTATTGACCCCACTGGCAGCGATATTCATCTAGGTCATAGTATCCCTTTTCGGAAACTGCGTGCTTTCCAGGATGCCGGTCATGTAGCAGTGGTTATTATTGGTGATTTTACCGCTAGAATCGGGGATCCGACCGGAAAATCGGAAGTTAGAAAACAATTGACGAGCGAAGAAGTGAGAGCCAATGCCGAGAATTATCTGGCACAATTACGCCCAATTTTAGATTTTAACACGCCTAATCGCCTAGAAATTCGCTATAACTCGGAATGGTTGCGGAAATTAGACCTATCGCAAATTCTCGAACTCCTCTCCACCATGACCGTCGGGCAAATGTTGGCAAAAGAAGGCTTTTCCGAACGCTACGACCAGGAAAACCCGATTTTTCTCCATGAATTTCTCTATCCCTTAATGCAGGGTTATGATTCCGTAGCTGTCGAGGCCGATGTCGAATTGGGAGGAACTGATCAAAAATTTAATATTGCCGTCGGTCGTGATTTGCAGAAATATTTCGGTAAAAAACCGCAATTCGGGCTACTTTTACCGATTTTAATCGGAACCGATGGCAGTCAAAAAATGTCCAAATCCCTGAATAATTATGTGGGATTGCGGGAATCGGCCCTGTCCATGTACTCGAAACTGGAAAAAACCCCCGACGCTTTGTTAAAAGATTATTACGAACTATTGACAAATTTGCCCTTAGATGCTATGCAGAGTAATCCGCGAGAGGCACAAAAACAACTGGCGATCGAGGTAGTTGCCCAGTTTCACGGAGAAGAGGAGGCATTAAAAGCACAAAAAACGGCGCAGGAGATAGTTCTACAGGGAAATACGGCAGCAGCAGCTTCTGTACCCGAATTTTCCCTAGCAGCGGTCACTTTTCCCCTGAAATTATTCTATCTTCTCTCAGCCACCGGCTTGTGTAAAAGTAGCGGTGAAGGGAGAAGACAGATTCAGGGGGGCGCGGTGAGAATCGATAGCGAGAAAATCACCGATGTGGACAAAAGTTTTGAGACAGCCGAAGCTTTAACGGGAAAAGTCCTACAGGTGGGCAAAAATAAATTTATTCGCTTCGTAGCTTAAATAAGCGAAAAAGTCCCTATTCGGCGGCTTTTTCCAGGATTTCTAACTCAAAATCTCGAAAATGGGCTTTAAACTTTTTACTGAACTCGACGAGGACGGGTAGGTTGGCGCTAACCGCTCTACCACGCCATTCGGTGACAATCCCTTTCACCTCTCCCTCTAGTCCTTTCACGTCAAAAGGATCTGATTTATGTTCAGGATGGTGATAAACTACCACAGACTCAATTACACGAACTCGATCGCCAACTTTCATAAACTCTCTAGCGAAGACAAACGCCTATTTATTGTATCTTTGAAGACAATCTTATCATTGTACGCTATATCAGGGAACGGGGAACTGAAAACTCTTAAGATTGAAACCTAGAGCCTGAGCTTTTTTCTCCAGTTAACGGAGGCAGGGGGCAGGAGGCTGACGGCTGAGGGCTCAAAAACTGATAACTGCTCACTGATTTGATAGCATGGGGGAAAACCTATAGAGAGTGAAGCGGTATGAGTGACCATAAAGATTCTTCTTCCATGCGCTATTTCCTGGCGGGATTAAAACCCTTTGCCCAACCTTTATTTTGGCTACCGTTAGGAATATTTTCCTTGGCTCTAATTGCTTTGTGGGTATATCAACAGAATCCTGAATGGTTGGGTTCGGTATTAGATACCCCAGGAATGTCCTTGGAGGAGCGGGAAATCCGGGCTAACCAGATTACCGATACTCCTCTCCCCACTACTGTACCATTGCCGGCCATTCCTGCTCATAATAATACCGCTCGCCCGAACAAACCGGCCTCGACGCAGCCTTTTGACCCTTTAAATACTAATCCTGATAACAACCAGAAAAGCTCTTTATTCAGTCCGTTAATGCCGCAGACTAAGCAAAATCAGCCACCGAAGGCTAGTAAAAGTCTGCAACCGATTCAAGTGCGACCGATTAGTGGCGACACTAGCAATTATCCTTTACAAAGGGAAATCGAAAATCGCTCGCAGACTAATAACTTGAATAATTTTCCTAATCCCAACCCCGGGGGCAGCCCGAATCAAGTCAACCCCCAGGGGAATAATTCCCCTGAGCAACAAAATGTTCCACCCCCATCCTCGTGGAATAATGCCAACCCTAACCCCGTCCCCGGCTCTAGTAACCAATCCAATTATTATCAACCTCCTGTATATCAGGCCCCCGTCTACGGCAGTCAACCTAACGTCACTGGTTATCCCAATCAGGGAATGCCGCCCAACAATAATGGCACCCCCAATCAAGTCCCACCTCAAAGTATTAACCGGGGTTTCTCCATCCAACAACCCATTAATGCCCAGCCGTCTGGTTACTAGAGGAACTTTGAGCTTGTAGGAAGTCTAATAAAATCGGATTAACTATTTCTGGGGCTTCATCCTGGGGACAGTGGCCTAAACCGGCTAAGGGGATAAACTGTTTTACTGTCGGGAATCGTGCTAATTCTTGGCCCAAGGCCAAGGGCTCCCAGGGATCTTCGCTACCCCAAAGCAGAATAGCCCGACAGGGGAGAATCGGCAGCAGGTCTTCCGGCAGTGGGCCGCCAGAATAACCGGTAAAAGCGAGGAAAACCTCGATCGCTCCCTGATCTCTGGCGGGTTTTAAGATTATTTCTACTAATTCCTCCGTTACCGCTTCCGAGCGCCGATAAGCTTGCAGGAGAATTTTACGCACTGTCTGGGGTTTAGCGATCTGTTGGAAGAAAAAAGCCCCAATTGCTTTATTTTTGAGAATTATTTGGGCAATATCCGCCCCGAAACGACGATACCAGGGTAATTTACCCCGTTTTCTTTCGTGCAGTAGTCTGAGGGAACAATTAATCGCCGCTACCCCAAGGACAAAATCGGGATGATCGACGGCAGCCTGCATGATGGCCACACAACCGATAGAATTACCCGCCAAAAAAGCAGGACCCCCCACCACTTCCCGACAAAAATCGGCAATTTGCGCCCCCCAAGTCTCGAAAGTGTAATCGATCTGGTTTTTCGGTTCGGGTTTGTCGGAACCGCCAAAACCAATTAAATCTAGGGCAAAACAGCGACATTTTTCGCCTAAAACGGGGATATTTTTCCGCCAATTTGTGTCTCTAATCCTAGAATTTGCTGCATATTTTTGTTTATCTATAAAGCATTTGTTGCTTTTCTTAATATATACTGTCAGGTTAAGTGGCGGCTAGGAGAAGGGACTGGGTTGTTAAAGTTCGATCGGGAGTTAATCATACTATTAAAAAGGGATTTAGCATAATACAGTGTGTAGAGGCGTTTTTTGAAAACGTCTGCCAAAATTTCTAGCTTCAACGCCTCGATCCTCTCAAGTTATCGAAAATTTGGGTTAAAACCCCGTCGTTTTACGACGGCTTTTCTTGATCTTTAATATAGCACTTAAGAACTTCCAGGGTTGCACC
>MTBT01000202.1 GCA_002282935.1 Microcystis sp. LSC13-02
ATCAGTATAGCACAATAAAAGTTAAGTTAACAAGCTATAGTTTAAAAAGCCGTCCTAAAAGGACGGGGCTTTAACCCAAAATTTCGGTAAAGATTTAGATCGTCGATAATTCCTCGCCGGTTGGTGAGTCCTCCCTGTTTCATGGTTTCTTCTAGTTCGTTACTTTGGGTTTCCCAGTATTGAGTGCATTTTAGTCGGTCTTTGGGGTTGTAGATTTTGGCATCGGGGAGGACAATGGGGAAGATGCAAGCGTAGAAATCTCCATTTTTTGCGATCTCGATTAACTCGAACATACAGTTAGACGATTTAAGGTATTTATCGCTAATGACGAGGAGAACACAGTTTCCCCCTAATCTTAATGAGCAACTAATTACTTTTGCCTATAATTTAGCAACGAGAAACGAATATATCCAGATGAGCTTAAGTAATTTTATTGAAAACTTCCAATTAATTTTTGATAATTTTGAGCAGAAAAATAGTCAACAAGATAAATATATAAGTGTGATTCGTGGTAATTTCATTGTTCATAAAACTTGCTTGGATAACATAAAACAAGCAATAATCGATGTCAAAAATGATCTATATAATATAATATCTATCCCATTGCTAGTTCATAGTAGTAACACAAAAAGTCAGCTTTTAGAATATTCTTCAAAAAGAAATAAGCAATACAGCTTAAGACTTATTTTAGAAATCAGTAAACATTTGTTGGCAACCGAAAGTGACACTGAAATACCGTCGATAAATACTTATTTTACAAGGATGATAATTGATGCTAACGTGGCCTTTAAAGCAGTAGTCAATAATGATATGGATAAATTCAGAAAATGGATAATACAATAGGAAAATATTAGCAAAAGTAGCCCCAAAAATTGATAATATCGAGGTAGAACTGAAAAAAGCAATTTAGCCGCCGCTACAGCAATTCTGGCGGGGTTAGTATTTAAGTAAGGAAATCATCAGAAGCTTATTAAGAGAAGAAATTATGCGCGAATCAGTCATTTATCAGGATATCCGGGAAAAAGGAAGACGATAAGAAGCGGTTTCTTTGATTCTACGGCTACCTAACCGTCGTTTAGGTGAAATATCCTCAACTGTAAGCCAACAAATCCGAGAACTATCTCCAGAACAATTAGAAACTTTAGGAGAAGCGCTGCTCGATTTTGCCAGCTTGACATATCTGACCACTTGGTTATCGGAGATAGAAACTTAAATCCCCAGAAGATGTCTGCTCGTCCTGCGTTAAATTTTTAAATACTGGCTTTTTTTGTATTGATTTAACCATGGCTACCAGCGATATCTCCAATTCTGCTCACTCATCCCCAAAAACCCTGCCAAAACTGGGACTTTTCACCATGTTTCGCTTAGGACTCTTTCAAATGGGACTAGGTATTATGTCCCTGCTGACTTTGGGGGTTCTCAATCGGATTATGATCGATGAGTTAAAAGTTTTACCCTTTCTCGCCGCAGCTGCGATCGCTATGCACCAGTTTGTTAGTCCAGCGCGCATCTGGTTTGGGCAAAGATCCGATGGTAAAACTATTTTTGGTCATCATCGCAGCGGTTATGTCTGGATTGGGGCGGCAGTTTTTACCGCTTTAGCTTTTATTGCTTTGCAAGTAGTCTGGCAATTGGGACTTAGTATTCAAACTTCGGGATGGAGTACCATTTCCTACGCCTGGATTGCCCTCTTAGCCTTAATTTTCGCCCTCTACGGACTGGCTTTAAGCGCCAGTTCTACCCCTTTTGCTGCCCTCTTGGTGGATGTGTCCGATGAAGATAATCGATCGCAATTAGTTGGTATAGTTTGGTCAATGCTAATGGTGGGAATTGTCGTCGGGGCGATCGTTAGTTCTCGTTTGCTGGATACTCCCAATATCTGCGGTACAAATATTTTGACTTATGATCCGACCCAATCAGCCCCTATAGCCAATATTCCGCAACTACAGGCGAATATTAACCCCGTGTTCACGATTATGCCCGCTATCGTTTTCGGTCTCTGCATTTTAGCGACTTTTGGCGTAGAAAAAAAATATTCTCGTTTTAGTAGTCGGTCCACTCTTGTGCAAAGAGAGGATCAAATTACCTTCAAAGATGCCCTACAAGTTCTCACCGCTAGTCGGCAAACCGGTTTATTTTTCACCTTCCTGCTGATGATGACTTTGAGTTTATTTATGCAGGATGCAATTATGGAACCCTTTGGCGGCGAGGTTTTTGGGATGTGTATCGCCCAAACCACCCAATTAAACGCTTTTTGGGGAACCGGAACCCTTTTTGGTATTGCTGCCACGGGATTTATGCTCATTCCCCGCATCGGTAAACAAAAAACTACTAAATATGGCTGTATTTTTGCAACAATTTGTTTTATTCTCTTGATTTTTGCCGGCTTTTCTGCTAGTCAGAGTTTATTAAAATCAAGCTTGCTCTTTTTCGGTTTAGCTTCGGGAATGATTACTGCCGGAGCTACCAGTTTAATGTTAGATTTAACCGCCGCCGAAACCGCGGGAACTTTTATCGGCGCTTGGGGATTATCACAAGCGATCGCAAGGGGATTGGCCACGGTTTTAGGCGGTACGATTTTAAATATCGGTAAAGTTGTCTTTTCTAGTCCGGTTTTAGCCTACAGCTTAGTTTTCCTCGTGCAAGCATTGGGAATGATCCTGGCAGTTTGGTTATTAAGTCGCGTCGATGTCAAGGAATTTAAGGAAAATGCCCGAGCAGCGATCGCAACGGCGATGAAAGGGGAGATCGACTAGCAAAAGCAAGAAAAAGTGAGATAACAGGAGAATTAGCCCGATCGGGGGAAGTTGCTCAGCAGCTTTTTTCCTATCCTAAAAGTAGAGAAGAAAACGAAAGAGGAGGCTAAAACGATGAAAAGGACTTTAATGATTGCCCTAGGTTCCCTAGCTTCCTTACTGCTGATTAACCCCGTCGGTGCGGAAAATCCTCAACAGGTACAACAATTATTGAATACGCGGGAATGTCCGGGCTGTGATCTCCGCGGTGCAGATTTAAGGGGGGCGCATCTAATCGGTGCTGATTTGAGAAAAGCGAATTTACAGGGAGCTAATCTGGAGGAAGCTAACTTAGAGGGCGCAGATTTGACCGATGCCAATCTAGAAGGCGCAAATTTGACCGCAGCTTTTCTGACTAATGCCAGTTTGAATCAAGCTGATCTCGATGGAGTCAATTTCACCAGTGCCGTGATTTATGATGCCGATGTGACGGGTGCATCGATGGAGAGAATTAACTTGACAAATGCTCAGATTTATGGTACTGGCATCGCTGTCGGTGGTGGCAATCCCTAGATAGGGCGGGCTGAATAAGTATAAAAACCTTGTGGGGTAAGACTTTTAGACTTTTTTCCCCCAAAAAGTGCCTTAGCTAGGAGTGATTGGGAGGAAAATTCAGCTACTTTTTTCCTGAAAATTGGTAAAACCCCACACCCCACACCCTGTCCCCACTAAAAGACTTTTTCAGCAAACCCTAGCTAAAGAACGTCAATTTTAACTCTTGTTAAGCGATCGCTTTTGATAATTTCCCCGATTGAGTCTCACTGGGATTCTGGGACATCCGGCGCGATAATCAACAATTGTCCCTCCTTATCCTCGCGAATGGCTAGAATCGCCGGACGTTCATTTTCTGCCGACTGAGGGGATAACCCGCGAAAAACATAAGTCCAATTATTATTTTGGATTAATAACCGCCAAACTCGCGGGGGATTGACTTTACTATCATTCGTTTCTTTTCCCCGCAGCTCTTCGAGTAATTTAGTCTCACCGATAATTCGATAACCTTTGAGAGAAGGATCGGTAAAAACATCTTCCGGATTCCGACCGATCGCTATCTGTTTTTCCGGTAAAACTAAAGTGATAACTGGTAAGGTAGAACTATCATTAACTGCATCGCGACGGGCATCGATCGATCCCTGAATTCGGGCTAACCAAAAAAGGATAATTAATAGCCAAATAACAGCGATCAAATCTTTTCGGAGAGATTCGGGAATTCCTCGAACTAATAAACTTAGGAACTGAAATTTTTGATGAAATTTCCGTTTAGATTGACTGACAATTGAATAGGATGGCAGGGGAGACAAAATCCAGAGGGTAAATTGAATTGCGAAGGCAACGGCAACCAGCGCCAGAAACGTTCGCAGCAACGCTCCGAAATCGCCACAGAAGACCTGTATCGGCACAAAAAGGAAGGAACGCAAGGGCAAGTCCAGACGGTTAATCTCAAGGCTAAACCAGCCGAAATAGGCCCACCGATAGATCCATCCCGTAAAATAGAGAAAAATCCCCAGTAAACCGAGAAGACTGGCGAAGGTTCCTAGTATCTGTGTTCCGGGAGGGGGAGAATTCGGAGCGCTCACGGCAAAATGTCCCTGATTGGCGTTTTTGATCGCTATTCTACTCGATCGATCGGGTTCTATCGCCAGTTATTTGTATTTTATCAAGGAGAATAACCATGTCCATCGACGATCCCCGACAAGTTCGTTTTTTAATTGAGAAAATGGAAGCGAGTTTACCAATCCCTGTGCGTGCAACTCCCGAAACGTTAAAACTAGCTGAAACAAAAGGCGAGCGATACAAACCCGATCACCAGTTTTCGATCGATAAAATTTTCTACACGGGAGACGAGGGGGGAATTATTTGTTCCCTAAAAAATGAATTGGGAAAACAAACGGGTCTTGTCTGTTCTTTAACCCATCTACGGATCGATAACGATCATCCGTTAGCGGCAGATATTCAATCCTACCAGAAAAAGCGATCGATGCGGATCGCACTACAGGATGGCAAAACCGGAAAAGCCCTCCGTATTGCCAAACAAAACCGCCCGAACAAAGGTTTCGGAAAGTAAAAATATATTGACAAAAACCGCAGGTTGGGTTACGAGTAGCGCTAACCCACCGCGTCCAATTATATTCGGGGAATAGGAATTTGATTAGTTGTCTCCCTGGGATGTTATTCCTACGCAGGTTCCCTACAATGGTAGGTCGTTAGATTAGAAAAGTCCTAACATTTTGGACGGATTATCGGCTATTTTTCTTTTTTTGCCTTTTTACTCCGCCGAGAAGACCGAGCGAACCCAAGAGAACGATTCCAGGCAAGGTAGAGGATTCGGGAACCGGTTGGAAATCGAGGCTAAAGGTTCCCGATGGTAATAGCGGGGTACGACCGTTTGCGGTATTCGTATCCACGAAGCGAAAGGTAGCGGAATAGGTTCCTAACGGCGCGTTCCCATCTGTTGAAAACACGGGAGTGAAAGCGAACCAATCTCCTTGCCCGATAACATAAGTATCGTTGACCGCGTTAAACAAATTTATTCCCGAAGCGTCCGTTACCGTCAAACCGGGCGTGATATCGATTAATTGTAGGGCGATCGTCGCCTCGTCTCCCAACAAGTCCTTCCAGCGACCCTTTCCCGTATTATAAATTGCGTTCACGTAAGGATCGGCGAGATCGTCGGTTAAATGGGCGACCGGACGTATTTTCAAATCCGAATACATATGAGCGTCCGTTTTCTGGCTAATATTCTTTCCCGCAAAAACGCCGCTACCCGGAAACAGGGGGATCGGGGGTAGGTCGAACCGTGTTTCGGGCAATCGGTTATTGGTACTGGTCTCTACCACTGTCGGATTCGTTGCCTCCCCCGTGTAACTATAAATACCGATGGCGTGGAAATGACTGATCTCGACGGGTTCATGTTGATGCGGGAACAGAAGCGATAGTCTCCCGTAGTTCGGATTGGCCAGAGCTTTATAAGTCCCGCCGGCTAGAGTCGGGAGTCCGTCTATCCCGACCATAATATGATGATGACTACTATGGGATTGGGCGAGGCTCGCGGTCGAACTAAGAAAGACGGCGGAAATCGAGACGAAAAAGGCATTTAAAACCTTATTAGTCAAAATAAACATATATTTTGTCAGAGATTTTGTTATACCTATTGTAATAAAGACTTTTCTGGAATTCAACAGACAGCGTGTCGTAGACAGGTGGCGCGTCTCTCCATAACCGCATGAGTATCTAAAACTGCTTTTAACACTTAAAGATCCTCTGCCGTAAAATCTCCCCACGCTTCTCGTCGGGTTTTATCGATATCTTCAGCCGAGGGAGCCTGTCCTAAATCGGCGCATATACCCCATAAAGATGGACGGAGTTGATTAATTTCTGCCGATTCCGATGCCATTTCTGCGGTAATTTTTTCGATCAGTTGCCGTTTCTCGATCGAGGATAATTTTTCCACCCACCGCATTAGCTCTTGTAGAGTCATATTTCTATCGCCCACCGCGTGAAGGAGTAGCTTTATAAGTTTTAACATAAAGAGAAGATAAAACGCTTCTCCTTTGACAATCCTGACGCTAAAATATGGAAAAACCCCTCTAGAAAAAACCCTAGGGTGAGTTACTGTTACTCCTAACCCACCGCATCCAAGATCGAAAACAGAACCAACTAAATCCCGATCATTCAGGCAAGGTAAAGATGAAAAAACTCTACCCAATAATAACCGCAACTAGCCTAGTTTTTATCGCCTCTCTTGCTGGCTATCATCTACCAGCCACCGGCGATCTATCTCCCGTCAAGAAAATTCCCGTATTTATACCGGATGATACAAAAGTATCTTTAAAAAATGGCACTTCTCTATCTGGGAGATTAATCAAGTTCGATTCTCCAACAAAAACGATCGCTTTAGGGAGAGAATCAAAAACAAAAGAAGTGGCAATGAAAGAGATCAAACAGATAGAGTTTCAAGGCAAGGTTATTATCAAAAGTGGAAGGCTTGTTATTCGTGGGGAAGGGGGATCAAGCAATCCAAACCAGAATAGACAAAGCTGGACGGAACCCCTACAGAACTTCAAAATTGTTGATGTTAATGAAGGAAAAGCGGAAGTAACTTTAACCTCGCTAGATTCTCCAAAAATAAGAGGAATCGAGCGTGTAGCCCTTAACAGTTCCTACGTTGTTGAGGAAATTAAATTTAACCCCTCGGACAAAATTGAGATTCAAGTAAACCCCCATTAAAATTCACAAAAAAGAGGTCTATTTTTTAGGCAATTAAAGAAGACTTTAAATGGGAAAGTTGGCTGATGTATTGTTCGATTGTTTTTGGTGATAGTGGATCGTTTAAGGTCGAATTAGCGAGGTAAAAAATGATGTCATTGATGATATCTTCCTCATCTATTTTATAGGCGATATCTTCTCTGCATTCGATGGCATCAGCCCAGTTTTCTAGGTCGGTGGCAGATAGAGCGTTATTGAGATAGCGATCGAGAATATCGATCAGATGCTCTTTTTTTAGGGTGATAATTGCTTCGCTACTGTCCCAAGGAAAGGTTTTTAGGATAGGGAGGATAGTTGATAGGGGTTGGTCAAAGTTGACTAGGGCGTTGAGGTATTCTTGTCTATTTTTCATGGGTATTTTTGTTTGATGTGAACAATAAGTACCTAAGCAAAATTAATTACACATATCTAACCCCCTCCTTACCTCTTGCCCCTTGCCTTTTGCCTTTCTTCACTGGGAAATTTATTTTGCACGACTACTTATAAGTAGCTGGTTATAATTAAATTAAAAATGGATTTTAGGTTCGATCCCCCCTGCCCCCCTTGATAAGGGGGGTGCCGGTCCCCCATGCTCCCCTTGATAAGGGGGGTGCCGGTCCCCCATGCTCCCCTTGATAAGGGGGGTTTCTGATAATTTTTAACGCCTACCTACTTAGTAATTATAATCTTTTAGTAACTGTCCATTTTGAACGCCGATTAAAGGGGCAACTATGAAAATAGACTATGATCGAGCCGCTAATGCCGCTTATATTCGTCGTTTTGACGGAAAGGTTATTGATTCTGAGGAACTAGCTCCGGGGATTATCTATGATTACGATGAGACGGATAGGATTGTAGGGATTGAGATTTTAGGAGTCAAACAGAGAACGGCCGAACGATTCAAAAATATTGATTTTCCGTTGGAAGAGAGTGAAAAACAAGAGATTAGACAATGGTTCGGAAAGTTAATACTAAATTGTTAAGTGATGTGAGAAATTCAGGAAATATGGGAGGTGCTATAATTGATATATTTACTCAGTCAAAAAACGATGATTAAGTTAAAAGTCACAACGGTAGGGAACTCTATGGGGGTGATTTTCCCGAAAGAGTTGGTGGAGAAGCTGCGCCTTAGTAAAGGCGATATGCTCTACGTCTTGGAAACGCCAAATGGCTTTGAGCTTACACCCTACGACCCCGAATTTGTCCAGCAAATGGAAGTGGCGGAGGAAGTGATGCGCGAAGACTGGAATGTTTTGAGAAAGCTGGCAACTTAGGCTCATGAACCAGCTAATCTGGATAGCTGATGGGGTAGCTCTCGCGATTCATCACCGCCAAATAGCCGAGCATGGTGGATTAGAGGGTATTCAAGATGAGGGGTTGCTAGAAAGCGCACTTTCCCGACCGCAAAATCTTCTGGCTTATTCTGAGTCGCCTCCTGACATGGCTTCTTTGGCAGCGGCCTACGCTTATGGGATTGTCAAGAATCACCCTTTTGTAGATGGGAATAAGAGAACGGCCTATGTAGTGACGAGGACTTTTCTCAGGCTCAATGGCTACGATCTTCAAGCTTCTAGTGAAGAAAAATACCAGATATGGATCGATCTTGCTGTTGGTAAGCTTTCAGAGGAACAATTAGGGACTTGCGCTTTGATAATGTACCTTTTGGGCGAACGCAGTTCGCCCCTACATTGTGGACAAAATCCGTTACTGTAGGGGCGCAAAGCTGATATTATTCCCACGCAAGTCCCTTAGCTGATTGGATTAGGAAACATTTATTAAAGATTCCTCTAATGTCGGGTTAGCGAGGGGAAAAATCATGTCATTGATGAGGTCTTCGTACTTAAATAGGACTGTTATCGTATTAAATTTAACAAGAGAGTTCAATATGATTACCTTTGAAAACGCGCTGGAGTTGGTTAGTCAATTACCCAGGGAACAACAAGAGATGTTAATCGAGTCAGGGGAGAATATCAGGAATTGAGAGCTTGTTCCTGTAGTTATGATTGCCGCATCATTTTCTATGGCTCTTCTGGTTTCTGTGTGATCAGTTTAACTTACATTATGATCGATCTTTGTGTCCTTTGTGTCTTTGTGGTTCGTTCCACTCACTCGCTAGGAGTAATGTATCTTAGAATACATTTTACCCACCAAATCTAAGAGAGCCTTTTCTATTTAGAACGAGACGAAAAAACTCAAACAGATAGAATAGTTTTGATTAACATTGGAACTCATGATGAGGTGTATTAACTAATAACTGATAGCGGAAATAACTATGAATCCCAAAATTTACGCCTTACTTACCCTTTCCCTAGTGGCTACCGTCACCCTACCAGTTGTTAACGGGAAACTCTCCTCTCTCGTCCCTGCGGTGATGGCGCAAAATACGGATGCGAGGAAAGCCGAAGCTGAGCAGCTTTTACAACTATGCCGTCAGAACCTTAAAAATAATCAAGCAGAAGCGGCGATTAAATCTTGTCAGCAAGCGATAACGGCGCACCAGCAAATCAAAGATCTTTCAGGGGAAGCAAAATCTGCCGTTAATTTAGGCATTGCCTATATTAGTAGCGGTCAATACAGTCAAGCTATTTCTATTTTAGAGAGGGGTGCTAAGATAGGGCAAGATTCAAAAGAACGTCGTGTGGAAGCACTCGCATTTTTAAATCTCGGTATAGCTTACTACGCTTCAGAGCAACCTAAGCGTGGTATTGAATTTTTACAGCAGGCTTTAACCATCGCAAAAGAAATTAAGGATGGCGAGTTAGAAAAAAATATACAACAAGTCTTAGCGGAAGCAGAGAAACCACCCGCTTCACCGCAGCAAAAAGAAGCCGATCGGCTTTTAGAGCAAGGCGCTCAACAATATAAAATAAGTCAGTTTGGAGAAGCCTTGCAATCTTGGGAACAAGCCTTACAGATTTATCGAGAAATCAAAAATCGCCAAGGGGAAGCCAATTCTTTAGGCAATTTAGGAATCGCTTACGGTTCCCTCGGACAGTACCAAAAGGCGATCGAGTACCATCAACAGTCTTTAGCCATCGCCAAAGAGATCGGCGATATCAAGCAACAAGCTAAATCTTTAGGCAATTTAGGAGCGGCTTACCAATCCCTCGGACAGTATCAAAAAGCGATCGAGTACCATCAAAAGAATTTCGCCATCGCCCGCGAGATCGGAGATCGCTCCGGAGAAACCGCTTCTTTAGGCAATCTAGCAAATGTTTATTATTCCCTCGGTCAGTATCAAAAAGCAATAGAATATCACCAACAGTCTTTGGCAATTGCTGAAGAAATTAGTGATTTTTCTTTACAAACAGTCATTTTAGGGAATTTAGGGGTTGTTTATTCCTCTATTGGGCAATACACGAGGGCAATCGAGTACCATCAAAAGTCTTTAGCCATTGCTAAAAAAATCGGGAATCGCTTAGTAGAAGTCAGAGCCTTGAACAATCTAGGAAATGCTTGCTGGTTCCTCGGACAATATCAAAAAGCGATCAATTACCAGCAACAGTCTTTAGCTATAGCTAAAGAGATCGATGATCGCTTAGGAGAAGTCAGATCTTTAGGTAGTTTAGGAGTTGTTTACTCTTCTATCGGACAGTATCAAAAAGCTATCGAATACCATGAGCAGTCTTTAGTTATAGCTAAAGAAATTGGTGATTATTCTGGAGAAGCGGCTTATTTAGGTAATTTAGGAAATGCTCACTACTCTCTCGGAGAGTATCAAAAAGCTATCGAATATTACCAGCAGTATTTAGTCATCGCTAAAAAAAAAGGTGATCGTCAAGGAGAAGCTAATTCTTTAGGCGGTTTAGGAATCACTTATCAGTCACTCGGACAGTATCAGGAAGCGATCAATTTCTATCAACAGTATTTGGCTATTACAAGAGAAATTAAAGATCGACGGGGAGAAGCCAACGCTCTAGGCAATTTAGGAAACGCTTACGCATCCCTCGGACAGTATCAAAAGGCGATCGAGTCCCTTCAAGAGACTTTAGACATCGCGAGGAAAATTGGCGATCGCTCTGGAGAAGCCGCTTCTTTAGGTAATTTAGGAAACGCTTACCAATCCCTCGGACAGTACCAAAAGGCGATCAATAATTTAGAAGTGTCCCTAAACATTACTTTAAAAACTCGTAGTGAATTATCCCGCAACGATCGCAAGGATTTTTTAGCCTCTAACGAAAGAACCGTAATCACTCTCGCCGAAGTCCTAATCCAACAAAATCAACCAGAAAAAGCCTTTCAATGGCTTAACCTCGCCACTACCGCCGATCTCGCCGATTACAATCGCCTGATTAATGCCAAAGTTGCCGATCCCGATGCACAAAAAGCACTTGATAACTGGAACACCGACAATCGACAACTCGAAGGAATGCGCCGACAACTACAGGATAAATACTCCCAAGAACTGGCACAACAGATCCGACAATTCGAGGAAAAAGTGTATAAAAATGCGGAAACTATCGGAGATAAATATCCTGAAATTGCTGAACTTTTTGAAACCAAACCCACCGACATCGCCCAACTCCAGAACAATATCGCTCCTGATACCCTCGTTATTCAACCCGTTCCCCTCCGCGATAAAGTCGCCCTATTTCTCGTTACTAGAGAAAAATTAATCGTTATTCAAAGTGATACAAAACGCGATGAATTGAATAAACTCGTCAGCGAATACCGTACCCAATTAGCCGACTATAAAAATGCCAACTACCTCGTTACCGGTAGTAAATTATACGAGATTTTAATCCGTCCCATCGAGTCCCAAATCGCCGCCACCTCCCCGAAAAATATCGCCATCATCGCCACCGGACAACTGCGCTATATTCCCTTTGAAACCCTCTACGATAAGAAAAATAACCAAGTTCTCCTAGAAAAATATCCGATTTATTATTTAACTCGTATCTCGACTTCTTCTCTTGCTACTCAAAAAACGAAAACAGATCGCGCCACTCTTAAAGCCTTAGCTCTAGCTAATCCCAAACCTTTTCTATTTGACACGGAGAAAAAAGAAAAAGTTGATCTTAAAGGCACAGAAATAGAAGCAGAAACTATCAGCAAAATCTTTCCGGGAAGTGAACAATATCTCGGGGAAAAAGCCACCCTAGACACATTTAAAATTCAAGCGGCGCGTTTCTCCATTCTCCACCTCGGAACTCACGGCTGTTTTGACCTCGCTGGCTGTCCTAATTTGGGTATGCAAGCTAATACTATTCTTTTCGCCAATAACCAACAATATAACATCGCCGATGCCGCATTATTAGGCTTAAAAAACACCGAATTAATCACCCTCAGCGCCTGCCAAACCGCCAAAGAAGCCAACGCCGACGGTAAAGAAATCTCCGGACTCGCCTACGTTTTAGAAAGAGCCGGCGCGCGCTCCGTAATCGCCAGTCTTTGGAGTGCTGAAGATAATACCAGTGCGGAAATTATGACCCAATTTTATCAAAATCTCAAGAATGGCATGACTAAAAGTGAAGCCATGCAAAAGGCCAAACTGAGTCAAATTAAAAGCCATCCCTTCTTCTGGTCGCCCTTTATTTTGATTGGGGCTGCTAATTAGGTAGGCGTTAAAAATTATCAGACACCCCCCTTATCAAGGGGGGACTAAGGGTAGGGTTGATTCATTTAAATTAAGTACAGCTGATTTTGAGTCAATAAATTTGACCGAAGATTCTCAAGTTTATCTTTCTCTAACCAAAAGAGTTAGTCACAATAACTAATCTTTAATCTCCTGCCAATATTTATTATGAATAAATTGATAAAGCTTGTTCCCAAGCCACTAAAAGCCTATCTCTCTTCAAATTGTCTGAGAGTAAATCCTGTTAATTTAGCTAATTTTTCTGCTTCTTACATCGATAAAACTATCAGTTTTTCCCAACGTTCAGCTAACCACCTCTGTCCCTCTGTTATTGAGAGAAAACCCAAACCTCTGAAAAGATTCAA
>MTBT01000203.1 GCA_002282935.1 Microcystis sp. LSC13-02
GGCAGGTGCGAAACCCCGCAAGGGAAAGAAGCAGAAACCCAAATCGTGAGGTTTGGGAATCACCGTCCGTTTACGGCGGTGAGGATGTCAAAGATGAGTGATTTTACGGTATGATTTCCCCAATACTTAGATTATCGTGGATCGTGACCATTTGAAATCAGCTTTTTTAGCACTCTCATGGATCGAGATGGGATTGAAACCACTCTCAAATGGGAATGGATTCCCGCAGACGCTCCCGATAGTTGCGACTGGTTTCCCTGGGAGGTAATAGGAGTAAAGGAAAGTGAGGATGATTCTCGCCCTGTTAGTTGCCGTATTCGCTTTCAAAACGGTTAAAAATGGGAAATAAAAGCAATATATCAGTGGAATCGCCCTAATTGGCGTTTTCTGACCTGAAGGAAGATCACTGCTCGGTTATCGGCTAAAATTAAGAACTGTAAAGAAAACAGATAAATTTTATGGCCGCTAAAGTTGAGATCTATACTTGGAGTTCCTGTCCTTTCTGTATCCGCGCTAAAGCATTACTCAAGAAAAAAGGGGTGGAGTTTACCGAATATTGTATCGATGGTGATGAAAGAGCGCGAGCCAAAATGTCCGATCGAGCCAATGGTCGTACAAGTGTACCACAAATTTTTATAAACGATCAACACATCGGGGGCTGCGATGACATCCATGCTTTAGATAGAAGTGGTGGTTTAGCTCCCCTGTTGCAGAATTAAGGATAAAAACTATTAATGAAACTAGCCTTTATTATCGATCCGATCGAGTATTTAGATCCGGGCCATGATACCAGTGTAGCTATCATGGAAGCGGCCCAATTATTAGGCCATGAAGTCTGGATGACTTCCATCACTGATCTCAGTGCGATTGCGGGAAAAGCTTGGGCAAAACTAACCAGAATTGAACTGGTTCCTGTGGAGTTAAAAGATAATCATTGGGTGGCTGTATCTCAATGGTATCAAAGACAAGAGACAGTTTTAACCTGTCTAGAAAACTTCGATTTTGTCTGGATGCGAAAAGATCCACCTGTGACGATTGCCTATCTTTATGCCACCTATTTATTAGACCTGATCGACCCCAAAAAAACCAAAGTAATTAACTCAACTAGGGGTTTACGCCATGCCAACGAAAAGTTATATACTATTCACTTTTCTCAGGTAATGCCCGCCACAATTGTTTCCCAAGATAAAGCGACAATTAGGGAATTTGTCAAACAAAAAGGGGCGGCAGTTATGAAACCTTTAGGGGGCAAAGCAGGGGAGGGAATTTTATTTCTTAGTCCCGAAGATCGCAATCTCAATTCAATGATTGAAATTAGCACAAAATGGGGACAAGAACCGGTAATGATTCAAGATTATTTACCAGCTGCCCAAGAAGGAGATAAACGCATTATTGCCCTCAATGGTGAACCGATCGGGGCAGTTAATCGTATTCCCACCGGTTCAGAATTTCGCGGTAATATGGCCGTGGGTGGACGAGTGGCAAAAACAGAAATCACCGATCGAGAATTAGAAATCTGTGCCACTTTAGCCCCAAAATTACGAGAAGATGGCCTATATTTTGTCGGATTAGATGTGATTGGTGGCTATCTCACGGAAGTTAATGTCACCAGTCCCACCGGCATTCGCGAGATCGATCGATTAAACAATGTTAGCTTAGGTCAACAGGTGATTAAATGGCTAGAAAATTTTTGGGGAAATGGGGAGTATTTTCAGTGAACAGTAAACAGTAATCAGTGAAAAGACAGTAGGAAACTTCTATTTAATACTGCTCACTTAAAACTCAAATCTGATAACTGATAACTGTCTCCTGTAAAAAAAATGAATGCTTTATCAATACCGACGTGGATGGTTCATGTATCGAGTGTCGTAGAATGGATAGTGGCGATCTGGTTAGTCTGGACCTATGGCGACATCAGTAGCGATCGATCGTGGCGAATGTTATCTTGGGGAATGTTACCCGCTTTAATTGGGGCAATGTGTGCCTGCACATGGCATTTTTTTGATAATATCAGTGCCTTATCCTGGTTAGTCACCCTACAGGCAGCCATGACTGTCTTAGGAAATTTTACCCTCTGTGCTGCCGGTTGGTGGCTGTGGCGTTCCAGCAAAATTAGCGTTAACAATGAATAAAGAGAGTTTATTTGCCATCTCCCTGTTTCCCTATCTGGGGTTTCTTTGGTTGATCACTCGTTCGGGAAAAATGCCACGTTTAGCCTTAATTGGCTTTTATGTGCTGTTAATCTTCGTTTTTATCACCATTCCTGCCGGCATCTACGCCAAAATCCACTATGGTCAAGAATTGGCTAACGTCGATTGGTTACACGGCAGCGCCGAACTTTTCCTCACCCTCTCCAATATTCTCGTCGTCTTAGGTTTTCGTCAGGCAATTTTAGCGAAAAAGGAAACAGAGAAAGGGGAACAGGGAGCAGTGAACAGTGAACAGTAATCAGTGAACTGACAACTCACATCTGACAACTCGCATCTGATAACTGATAACTGAATTGTGATACAATCGCCCCAAAACGTCCCTGCGTCAGTCAACTATGTCCCCGATTACACCGTCCATCAGTGTCAACGAACCAAACCCGCAGGCTGCTATCCAGACTTTATCGGTAGTGGTTCCCATTTATAACGAAGTGGACAGTATCCCCCATCTCGTCGAGAGTATCGCCACGATTTTGCGTTCTTATCAAATTAACTACGAGATAATCTGTGTTGACGACGGTTCTAAGGACGGTTCCACCGAGGTTTTAACTAATTTAGCCAAAAATCGCGATGATCTCAAGGCGGTAATATTGCGACGCAACTACGGACAAACCCCCGCCATGGCTGCCGGATTTAATTATGCCACGGGACAGGTCATCGTTACCCTCGACGGCGATTTACAGAACGATCCCAATGATATACCCCTATTATTGGCCAAATTAGAGGAAGGTTATGACCTCGTGAGTGGCTGGCGCAAAAATCGCCAAGATGACCGGGTAAAACGGCTTTTACCCTCAAAAATAGCTAATTGGCTGATAGCAAAGGTAACAGGGGTCAAATTACACGACTACGGTTGTTCTTTGAAAGCCTATCGAGCCGAATTAGTCGCCGATATGAATCTCTACGGGGAATTACATCGCTTTTTACCCGCATTAGCTTTTATTGAAGGGGCAAAAATAACCGAAATTCCCGTTAATCACCACGCTAGACGGTTCGGACAGAGTAAATATGGTTTAGGTCGCACAATTCGCGTGATTATGGACTTATTTACTGTCTTTTTTATGAAAAAGTTCCTCACCCGTCCGATGCACATTTTTGGATTCTACGGACTTTTATCGATGGTAGTGGGGATTATTTTAGGCACTTATCTGACTATTCTCAAACTCGGTTTCGGACAAGAAATCGGCGATCGACCTTTGTTAATCCTGGCCGTGTTATTCTTTTTAACTGGGGTACAATTACTCTGTTTTGGTCTTTTGGCAGAAATTTTGATGCGAACTTACCATGAATCCCAAAAACGTCCTATCTACCGCGTTCGTACTGTTGTCGGGGATAGGGGATTTTTCAGTGAGCAGTGAACAGTAAACAGTAAACAGTAAAAAGACAGTAGGAAGCTGCTATTTAATACTGCCCACTTAATACATACTGCACACTTAAGTAGGGAGGCACAATTATTTGTAGGATGGGTTAGCGCACTTCGTAACATGAGCGGGTGTTGGGTTTCATGCTTCAACCCAACCTATGTTCTGATAACTGATAACTGATAACTGATAACTGAAAAAAATATGACTATTTGGGAACTTGATTTTTATTCGCGGCCGGTGGTGGATGAAAATAATAAAAAAAGATGGGAAGTATTAATCTGTGAAACTCCAGCAACAATCGATCGCTCCTCCGATACACTATTTAAATATGCTAGTTATTGTCCTAATACAACGGTTAATTCCCAATGGTTAGGAGAGGCAATTACTGCAGCTATCAAGGAAGCGGGGGTAACTCCCAAAAAAATTCGCTTTTTCCGTCGTCAGATGAATAACATGATTAGCAAAGCTTGCGAGGATATCGGTATTCCCGCTTCCCCTAGTCGTCGCACTCATGCTTTAACTAGATGGATAGAAGAAAGAATGGTTAATTTCTACCCTCAAGAAGTTGGTTATGATCAAAATTTAACTAAAACCGCTTCCGTGAATTATCCTCCTTTAAATGCGGTTCCCCTTCCCGATGCTGTCCGGGGAGATAAGGCAGATAAATGGGCTTTTGTCACGCTAGAATTGTCTTCTTTTAATGATTTAAAAGATTGGGATATTAGCTTCGGAGAAAATTTGCCTACACTAGGGATGGGATTAGATGAAAATCTCAAAATACCCGGTTTAGTTATTTTTTCTCCCCGCGCTTTACCCTTAGCTGGTTGGATGTCAGGGTTAGAAATGGCCTATTTAAAGTTAGAAACTGGTTCTCGTCCTCTGCTACGTTTAGAAACAGGTGCTAGTGATAGCTGGATTCTCGTCAACGTCACTAATGCCGAGACTTTAAACGAAGCCAAAAACTTTGAAGAAGCTAAACAAAAAGCGAATAATCTGCATTTTTTAGCCATTCAATCTAACCCTGAATCGGAATCCTTCGCCGGTTTTTGGCTATTACAAGAAGGATCTCAAGAGTAAAGTTTAGTAAAGGTGGGTTTTCAATCCACCCCTACAGAATTAACTTAAAAACATTGTCTGGTCCAACTACCGTGTAACCCGTAGGGAATATGATGTTTAAGATGAATAATCCCTAGGGAATTAGTGATATCTTTAGCATCTAAGATTACCATATTCGATCGATGATTGGCCGCATCGTAAGTGACTACCAATAACCAACCATCATCTTCAGCAATTCCATCGGGTTTAGGCACAAAAATTGGCTCACCTGCGAATCCCCGGGGAGCAAAAGAATGTAACTGTTTTTCTCCCGTTAATAGGTCGAGTTTTAAGATTGCTTGCAAAGGAGCATTACCGGTGGCATGATGAGTGGCAGCGATGTATAAATAACGGTAATCTTGACCAACTTTTGCAGGATTAATGCTGGGAAACTCACAACAATGCTCTAGAATACATTCTCTTGTAACGGTATTTTCTGATAAATTTAGTGTAAATCGCCACAGATGTCCGGGAGCTAAACTATCAAAATCTACCGATTGAAAATTGCTATTTGAATCCAGTTGTGGTAAGGATTGATAACAAATAGAATCGATATAAATTTTCTCCCCTTGTTCAAAAGCATTGCTATGATGGAACACAAAACCCGATGGAGTTTCTAAAACTTTCACTTCTCTTTTGTTAGTATCCCGGGGGATAATAATAATCTTAGTTAACTTGTCCGGTTGATTGATAACGCATTCTCCCGCACCTTTTAACCCAAAAAGAAAAGGAAAAGGATTATAACTAACTGGGTTTTGGAAAAAGATAGCGTAGTGGGGAGTAATAACAAAATCGTGGATAAAACAGAAGCCCGGTATACTGTGGGTATGACGACGTAATAACTTACCCGTGGGACTAATTTCGTAGAGAGTAATAGCACTCGACAAACCCGTTTTAATGGCAAAATTTACCAGACAAGGTTGATGATTATCGAAGATACAAGCGGGATCGATGCGAGGATGAGCGGCAAAAGAATCGCCTTTTTCTAAGATACCATCGAGATAGTCTAAACCAATAGTATCAAGGGTTTTAGCATCGAGGCGATGGGGTTCGGCCGCTTCCCAAAGTGCCAGTAATTTATTACCCCAGTAGATAACATTAGTATTAGCAATATTTTTCAGACGCAAATCAAAAGCATTGGCGAAAATTCCCCCCGGTTTTTTCGTGCCGAAAACTCCGCGATAAAGGGGTTTTCCCGCTTTCTGTTCCTGGAGATAACCCTCAGTTTTCACAAAACGATTACGATAATGTACGCGCCCATGATTGAAGCTAATCGCGCTGATCATACCATCCCCATCGAAGGGATGAGCGATCGCAGTGCCAGCGATATCCAGTAAACCGGGGCCGTTTTTAAAGACTGTACCCTGTAAATCGGGGGGAATTTGCCCCTCGATGTCTTCTACCTCGTAATCGTACTCGTTAGGTTGGGATTGATAGCCTTTTTGCCAATCCTGACGATTATAGGATTTTTCGCCAATTGTCGGAGTTAATACCATAGTAGTTTTACGTTTGTATTTACTTTTCTTAACATAACTTAAAACTACCAGACCTAAAAAGAAGGGGGTGGCGAATCATTTTTCCAGCTATTCACCCCCTCCTTGCGGTCGTGTTATTTAACAAACAACATTTCTTGATAGGTAGGTAGAGGCCAGAAATTGTCAGCTACTTCCCCTTCCAGTGTGTCAGCATATTCGCGCACCTGATCCATCAAGGGACGGATAGTTTGAGCAGAATACTGCATATGTTCCTCGATCGAGGCAAAATCCTGTTTAGCTATGGCCGCACTCAGTTTGCTAACGCCATCCATCAGTAATTTAATTAGATTCGAGACAGTTTGGGCGCTTTCCTTATCGATCTCGATACCGATCGCCGCAGCATTAGCGATCGCCAATGACAATTCCGACAAGTAGCGAACGGCAGCGGGATAAATAATCGTTTTAGCCATACTTACCACCAGTTTCGCCTCCACCTCGATGGCCAGTAAATACTGTTCCGCATAGACATCAAAACGACTTTCCAGTTCAACGGGAGTAAACACACCCATGCGGGTAAACAGTTCTTCGATATAATCGGCCTTTAGCACGGGTAAAGCATCGGCAGTGGTGCGGAGATTAGCTAAACCGCGCTCTTCTACCGCCATTTTGTGCCATTCCGGGGAATATCCGTTACCTCCGAAGATCACATTTCTGTGTTTGTTCATGATCTCCTTGAGAACACCCTGGGCAGCAGTATTGAGGTCTGCTCCGGCTTTCATCTGGCTTTCTAAGTTATCCGCCACCCAAGTCAGGGAATCGGCTAGAATCGTGTTCATCGCCACCAGCGGCCCGGAAACTGACTGATTAGAACCCACGGCGCGGAATTCAAAGCGATTGCCCGTAAAAGCAAAGGGAGAGGTACGATTGCGATCGCCGGGATCCTTGGGAAATACCGGCAGGGTATCGACACCCATATCCATCAACCCTGGGGCATCAGAACCCTCAATTTGTCCTTGGCTAATTTGGTCGAATACCTTTTCTAACTGGCTGCCCAAATATACCGAAATAATGGCGGGAGGAGCTTCATTTGCCCCCAAACGGTGATCATTGCTGGCGGTAGCCACCACTGCGCGTAAAAGCGGTCCGTACTTGTGAACACCACGAATAACCGCCCCACAGAATAACAAAAACTGCATATTAGCGTGGGGAGTATCGCCCGGATCCAGCAGATTGCCCTGGGTAGCGTTGCCGACAGACCAGTTAACGTGTTTTCCCGAACCATTAATCCCCGCAAAGGGTTTTTCGTGCAGTAGGCAAACAAAACCGTGTTTTTTAGCCGTACTTTTCAGCAAAGTCATAATTAACTGCTGATGGTCACTGGCCACGTTAGCAGCCTCGAAAAAGGGGGCAATCTCGAACTGTCCGGGAGCGACTTCATTATGGCGGGTTTTGGCCGGAATGCCGAGGCGATACATTCTTTCCTCGACTTCCTGCATAAACACCTGAACCCGTTCGGGAATCGCGCCAAAATAATGATCGTCGAACTGTTGACCCTTAGCGGCGGGTTTACCAAATAGGGTGCGACCGGTGAGCAGTAAATCGGGGCGACTATGGGCAAAATGAGCATCTACGAGGAAATATTCCTGTTCAGCACCGCAGCTGGAGTTAACGGGGGCGACTTCCGTATGTCCTAAGAGCTTCAGCACCCTGGTGGCGGCTTTACTCATCGATGAAATCGAGCGTAAAAGCGGCGTTTTTTTGTCGAGGGCCTCTCCTGTCCAAGAGATGAACACCGTGGGGATACACAGGGTTACACCATTATCCGTCTCCATGACGTAGGCTGGACTGGTGACATCCCAAGCGGTGTAACCCCGCGCTTCAAAGGTGGAGCGAAGTCCGCCGTTAGGAAAGGAGGAGCCGTCCGGTTCCCCCTGTACTAAGACTTTGCCCGTAAATTCTGTGATCACCGAACCGTCGCTCTGCACGGAGATAAAACCATCATGTTTTTCGGCGGTGGCGTTAGTCATCGGATAGAAGACGTGAGCATAGTACAGCGCCCCTTTGGACGTGGCCCAATCTTTCATCGCAGCCGCCACCGCACTGGCGATGGAAACGTCTAATTTTCCACCAGTTAAAATCGTGTTTTTGACCGATTTGAATACGTCTTTGGGAAGACTGGCCTGCATTTTGCTCAGGGTAAAGACATCGGTTGCCCACAAGGCCTCTAAACGTTGCGGAATTTTGCTCGGTAGGGGTTTACGGTCTGTGACTTGAGAGATAGCTTGAACACGCGTTCCATAACTCATAAGTATTTTTCCTATTGTGTTGTGTCGTGGATGAATGGTTACTTTACTTAGGCGATGACAAGTTTCCTACTAACTTTGATGTTGAAGTCCGGTCAGAGGCTATTCTCCGCTTAATAATTTCGATCCCACGGCACAAGCTTCTGTGCGGTTTTTATCTGCTTGCGCCCGCCTCTTTCCCGATCAATTAGCAACACCAGCCTTCATCTTAAGAACAGATAATCCAGAGATTTGTATCAAACATTACAAATATTTCAAACCCTATCTTCCACAAGCGATCGCACCTCACTCCCTCTTGACCCACAATAATTAATCAAAAAAGCTGGATAAAACCACAAATAATCAATAAATATTTAGGGAAAGTAGCGATAAAATTCACGTCGGTGTAGGAGCCTCATTACCTCTACAGAAAACGGGTTTCTCAAAGAAAACCGTTTTCTGTAGCCAACCCTAAGTATAGTGATATCGTGCTGCTAAAAACTCGATGCGGTCATCTTTGACTCGATAGACTAGACGGTGTTCTGTGGTAATTCGGCATGACCAGCTATTAGCTTCAAGATACTTTATGGGTTCTGGTTTGTCTATTCCAGTAAAGGGATCAGCAGTGACAGATTCTACGAGATCGAGTAGGCGAAAGGCGATTTTTTTATCTGTTTGATACCACCATCTCAAATCTTCCCGAAATTGGCTGTCAAAGACAATTGCCCTACTCTTGGCGTTCAATTCCTAACTCCTGACAAAGTTCTGTAACTGTCTGTCCTGGTATTGTTTGAACGTCCCTCTCCATTGAACGTTCAAGTGCTGCCAATAACTTTCTAGCATTCGCAGGCGATCGCAAAAGATAAACGGTTTCTAATAAGCCAGTTAATTCTTCTGCGCTTAATAGTGCCATATCTTTTTGACCAGGGCGCGTAATAATCGCCATACTATTCTCGCTTTCCAGTCGATCCAGAAGGCTCGCTAAATTTTCTTGAGCTTGAGTGTAGGTAGTTTGGATAGAAAACATAAGGCGAGGGCAACGAGTTGATTCGATTTTAGCTTATTTCATCAACTTAGAAAACGGGTTTCTTTAAAAAACCCGTTTTCTGGACTTAGGGCGATCACTAGGGATTGCTAACTCGCGCTAGACTAGATTAAAATAATTAATTAACTCCCAATCATTTGTTTAATCATGAGTCAAGCTGCTGCTGCAATCAATACTAAACTAATTGATTCTCTTGCTCAAATTATCCTTTCCTTAACTGACGAAGAACAACAGCTTCTGCTACAAAAAATCCAGCATCCAGCCTTATCTGATGTCGATTTTCATCAAGGTTTTCCCTTTGATGTTCAAATTCCTAATACAGAAACGCTCGACAGTCATTAAGACAACCCAAGTGCGGATTCCTGCCTTGATGCGTAGTGTCGAAGAAGTTAAACTTGAATGGAGTTAAATATGGATTTTGTTCCTCAGCTTCCCCGGGATTCTGATCAACTTAAGCAAACTTTGGCAAAAGCACACCGCAATTGTCAAGAGATGGAATTAGTTGGATTACAATTAGAAGAAGCGATTAGTCGCTTAGAAGCGGAAAATCGTCAAAGACGAAGACAGCAGCTAGAAAACCTAGAAAACGGGTTTCTTTGAGAAACCCGTTTTCTGGAGAAAAATGCCAAAATTATCGCTAGGGTCAAAACAACTGATCATCAAATCAACAATCTTCGAGATAATCACTGAGCTTTATTCCTGTCAATGATGCTAACAAAATATCTAAAACAAGCAATGGCACTGGCCACTTATGAAGTTCTAGAAGACGGAACTTTTTATGGAGAAATTCCGGGATTTGAGGGAGTATATGCTATTGACATCCTCGCCGCCCTAAAAGTGCGGCGATTCCTAAACCTCACGATTTAAGTTTCTGCTTCAACCACCGTTGCATACCACGGTTAAA
>MTBT01000204.1 GCA_002282935.1 Microcystis sp. LSC13-02
ATACCTCTACTTTTTCAGAAGCAATTCTGTCTAAGCAAGTAATCTCTGTGAACCAAGAATCCCCGTCTCTTTAGAGCGGGGAGTGTCAAACCGCAACAGTCATTTGGGATGGGCAGTACCGTGAGGTCGATATTGCAGCATCAGAGACAGAACCGCTCCTCGGAATGGCGATGCTCTACGGCTATCGATTGCAGGTTGATAATGTTGAGGGCGGTATCGTGAAAATTGAAGCCTTGTGACCCTTGTTAGAAGCGATCGGCGAGGCACGGTCTAATGTGTAGTTATGCCGACGATACTCTTGTAAGGTTGGCTCTTCTCGACTTTGTGTGATAATTTTTGCTTATGGAATCGTGAAATGCTTACTAGACAACAATTTTAGGACTATTTTGTGGAAAAAACTATCAGTATAGACCTCGTTTCCACACAGAAACCAGAAGAGCCGTAGGTTTGGTTGAGGAACGAAACCCAACCAATAACCCATGATGTGACTAGGTTATAATTGGGGGCATCCCAATTATGTAATGAGTATAAATGCTAAGAAGGGTAAGAAGGCTTTTGTAGTAACGATTCTGGTTCCAATCACACAATTTAGAGAACCGTTGAAAATCTATGAACTCCCGAAAAGGCTTGCCATATAAGTATTTAGCGTCTAAGTATAATTGCTTATTGCACAAGTGGGATGCTCCCCTTTATCATTAATTCGATTGTACAAAAACATAGGAGGAAATTCGTGAAAGTTATAAATTTAATTCTAGCGTCTTCTATTTTAATATTGACTAATATGTTGAATTCTCCTGCGATTGCACAGACCAAGTTGTTCAAGATGACTTGTGTTAAATCAGGAAGGGTCTTTTTTGAAGAGAGTAATGTCTCAATATCAAGGCAGCTATTTAAGTCTATTATGTACATGATTTATGATACGGCAACAATAACATGTGATTTAACTTCTTCTGGCCAAAGATTCTCCCAGCTTGATCTGGCTTTTGGAATATCTGATGGTGAGCGTTGTCGTTCTTCCCAGTTCGTTTCATTATACTTAGATGGAAAAAATGTAGGAAACTTTGAGCTAAACTCAGGAATTTTAAAAACAACTCGATTAAATATTGCTGGCAAGAGAAGTTTTTTTCTTGCATTTCAAGGAGCAAACTGTGCTGCAAGTGGGGCGGTTCATTTTGTAAATGCAACTTTACGCTAATACAAGAAGGAGTGCGATCGCTAATCTTGTGACAGTGCGATCGCCGCTCTTGTAGGGTGCGTTCCCTAATGTGGCTCCTACTGCTCCACTGATCGATTTTGGGGAACGCACCATGCCCATTGATTGAAGTTGTGGGTTAAAGTGCGATGCCGCCCTTCGACGTAGCTCAGGGCAAGTCTGGTGGGTCCGGTTGGGGAATGTTAGCGAAGATTCCCAATGTTTAGGTTAAAATAGAGGGCAAAAGTTGCCACAGGGTCAAGCCAATGACAGTCCGTCAACCCCGCTATAGCAAAGAAGAATTTGCCCAACGAGGCGATCTCATTTATCAAACGCAAATACGCCCACAGGTCGAATTGGGTAATCAGGGCAAAATTGTAGCAATTGACCTTGAAACTGGCGACTTTGAAATTGATGCGCGTGAAATATCTGCTTGCAATAGAGGCGATTATTTCACTTTCGATATGTGACTCTGAAGGAAATATTTACGTGCAAGATGCGATCGTTGATACAGGTTTTAATGGTTGGCTTTCATTGCCACCAGACCTAATCGATCAGCTAAACCTGAAATGGAAAAGACGAGGACGTGCTATTCTTGGTGATGGTAGCGAATGCGTTTTTAATGTCTATGAAGCTGTCGTAATTTGGGACGGAGATTATTTAACCATACCAATTGATGAAGCTGATTCGGAACCTCTAGTTGGAATGTTATTAATGGAAGGCTATCAACTCACGGTTCAAGTGTTTGAAGAAGGAAGGGTAGAAATCCGCAAAGTAACTGCCGGCTAACTTTACCGCTAGACTTACTCAAAAGATTAAGAAATGCAAAACGCTCGACTAAATCTATCTGGTTGGGTAGTATATAAATGGAGCTCGGCTCAGGGGTAGTCGTATGACTGCCGCACCAAACCGCACCAAAACTATAGCATGATTAACTGCCAATCCAACTTGAAAAACCCGCTCCCTTCTCCCCCACTGCTGTAACAAAAAACAACTATCCCCCGATAGCGATCGCTAAAGGTCGAATAATTGTAAATTTTTGTCAATGGGTGCGGTCAGATCGAAGAATCATCGCTAGAATGAGCCTAATTGTCAGAAATTTAGTTAAACAAGGTTTTTGGCAATAGGCTAATCTGGCTAACACGCTTTTGGTCGTGATATAGGGAAAACTTCTGGCGATTACGCCTATCTCTTGGTATGATATATTTATAGTTCCATATCTCTGGACAAAAATTTTTAAATTTATAAAAGTTGATCTAAATTCCGTGATTACTATCTATCAATTAAAGCCAGCTTTTCAAAAGATATTGAGTCCGCTAGTCAAGCAACTAGCGAAACAAGGAATCACGGCGAATCAAATTACCACATCTGCTGCTGTCTTATCAGTATTGATGGGAATAGCAATTGTCCTTTGGCATTGTCAGCGCTGGCTACTGTTGCTGATGCCTTTGGTACTTTTTATGCGAATTGCACTGAATGCTATTGATGGGATGTTAGCCAGAGACTACAACCAGAAAACATCGTTAGGTACTATCTTAAATGAACTAGGAGATGTAATTTCTGATACTGCCCTCTACCTTCCCTTTGCCTTAATACCAGGAGTTTCTAGTATTTTGGTTGTCCCAATTGTCTTACTGTCAATCATCAGTGAAATGACTGGAGTTCTCGGGGTTACAGTGAGTGGAAAAAGACAATATCAAGGGCCAATGGGCAAAAGTGATCGTGCTTTTTTATTTGGTATAATTGCTTTATTATTAGGATTAGGATTGACAGCAGGAAAGTGGTTAGATTATATTTGGATTACCACAATCTTACTGCTATTTTCGACAATTATCAATCGGGCTTACAGCAGCTTAAAGGAATTAGAGTATCATGGTTTGGACGAAGCCAGCAATTAATGTTATCTGGGGGTTAGCAGGGGTATTTATCCTATTAATACTAGCGACTCTCATAATTCAGCTTCTCTCCCTAACTTTGCCAGAGAGAAATTATACAGAACTGAAGCAACGAGTCAAATCTTGGTGGGCAATTACCCTTCTTTTCTCAACTTCTCTCATCCTCAGTCCTGGAATAGCTGTGATCTTTTTTGGTTTTGTCAGTTTTCTGGCCCTGAAAGAATATTTATCTCTAATTCCGACACGGCGGGCAGACCGTCGCGTCTTGTTTTGGGCTTATTTAGCAATCATCTTACAATATTACTGGATTTACAGTCGGTGGTACGGAATGTTTTTAGTATTTATCCCAGTTTATATGTTCCTTATCTTGCCGATGCGGATGGTAATTTTAGGAGAAATACACGGTTTTCTCAAGGCAATAGGAACTCTACATTGGGGATTGATGCTGACAGTATTTAGCATCAGTCACGTCGCCTATTTATTAAGGCTACCACCCGCAGGTAATCCCATAGCTGGCGGTGCTGGATTGTTACTGTATCTTTTATTTTTGACGGCTCTGAATGATATTTCCCAGTACTTGTGCGGAAAAAGTTTGGGAAGACATAAAGTTTTACCGACAGTTAGCCCCAACAAAACCTGGGAAGGCTTGCTAGGAGGGATAATAACGACAATAGTATTGGCAGTAATTTTGGCTCCTTGGTTAACTCCGTTTAATTTAACTCACGCATTCTGGCTGGGGTTACTATTGGGAATTGCCGGTTTTATTGGTGATGTTACTGTATCGGCTCTGAAGCGAGACTTAGGAGTTAAAGACAGCGGTAATCTCTTACCAGGACACGGTGGTATTCTTGATCGTATTGACAGTTTAACTTATACTGCTCCCCTATTTTTCCATTTTACTGTTTACTTTTATTTCCGGGGGATGTTAGCTTGAATAAGTTACTGCGATTGTTGTTTTTTGGTTGCGTGGTTAGACTGATTGTCTTGGTCATTATCGGACTAAGAATCAGTCACAAAGAGAGGCTACCAAAATCGGGACCAGCGATAATTGTTGCCAACCACAACAGCCATCTCGATACCCTGGTATTGATGACACTCTTTCCCTTAAGGTTATTAGACAAATTGCGTCCAGTAGCGGCGGCGGACTATTGGTTAAAGAATCCCTGGCTGACTTGGTTTTCTCTAAATATTATTGGTATCATTCCCTTAAGACGCGAAATGGGGAATGTTCGCGAGCATCCTCTAGACAGTTGTTCTCAGGCATTAGTGCGGAGAGAAATTCTGCTAATCTATCCTGAAGGCTCTCGCGGCAATCCTGAATCTTTAACTAGCTTTAAGAGTGGCATTGCCCATCTAGCGAAACGGCATCCAGAAATCCCCATCTATCCAATTTTCTTGCATGGTTTAGGCAAGACACTTCCCAAAGGTGAAGCTTTATTAGTCCCTTTCTTTTGTGATGTTTGGCTTGGTAATCCTCTCCATTGGACTGGCAATAAACAAAGCTTTATGGATTTGTTAAATCAGTCAATACAAGAGTTGGCATCATCAGGAAATTTTTCTGCTTGGCAATAAAAAAGTTCTTGATTTTTCTTGATTAAACGAAGGAATTAACCATGAATTCTCAAACCTTACCTAGCTATGATTCACTAAGTCGTCCGCTGCCAATTTGGCATCCTAAAGCCATCTACTACAGCCTTGTAAGATTGCTGTTTCAAACCATCGGGCAACTTTCAGACGGAATTCGTCTGGGCTTGAAATACGGCTTTGATTCAGGAGTCATGTTAGAGTATGTTTATCGCAATCGTCCCAGCGGCATTACCTGGTTTGGCAAGATAATTGACCGTGTTTATCTCGACTCCCAGGGATGGCAGGGAATCCGTCAACGTGGGGAAATTCTGAAAAGCGTATTGCGTCAAGTTATCCAAGATAATTTTGAGCAAGGGGTAACAACTAACCTCCTCGATGTTGCTTGTGGTGGTGGCCGCTATGACTTGGAAGTTTTGCTAGATTTTTCGGGTGGTGCAGTGAATGCTTTATTGCGAGATTACAAGGCAGAAAATGTGCAAAAAGCGCAAGAATTAGCTCTCCACCTTGGCGTATCAGCAACTATCGAACAAGCTGACGCTTTTAACGATGACGACTTAAACCGGGTCTTACCACCGCCTAATTTAATTGTCGTCTCGGGACTCCACGAAATATTACCAGATAATGAGTTAATTCGTCAGCATTTCCAGCAATTATATCGTCTTCTTGAACCAGGCGGGACGCTCATTTTTACCATTCAACCCTACCACCCCCAATTAGAGTTTATTGCCAGGGTATTAAATTCTCATACAGGTAAACCTTGGGTGATGCGCCTGAGACCGCTAGAATTAACCGAAGCATGGGCAACTGATGCGGGTTTTCAAGATTTCCAGGTACAGATGGATAACTTTAATATTTTCGGGGTCGTCAAAGCGAGAAAGTGAAGTCAGCGAAAACTCATTTTGTAACTATTCAGGTCTAGGGGTTGACAAAGAGAGAAAAATCAGCAGTGGGGATAAGAGAGACAACCGTATTCAAGGGGTGATGGACAGAGGCCAAAGCCTGACGGAAGAAAGTTAAAACCGAACGGCCTTGGGCGCGACAAGACTGAATCACGGTCAATAAACGGGCAGTATCGACAAAGCCACTGAAGGAGCGAGAACCACCAGCTATCTTGCGCTTAGTTACTCCCAAACGCAGAGAACGCTCGGCTCGGTTATGATCGGGAGAGACTTGAGGATGATCGAGGAAATACCACCACTGATGGGACTTGTCCAGCAAGGATTTCAGCAATAAACCTGCAGCATAACCCGCCTGGGGTCGCCACACAGCTAAAGCTTGCTCTAACCGCAGCGATCGCCGATCTTGTAGGGTGCGTTCCCTAATGTGGCTCCTACTGCTCCAGCGATCGATTTTGGGGAACGCACCATGCCCATTGATTGAAGCTGTGGGTTAAAGTGCGGTGTGGGCTAATCTGGCTAACACGCTTTTGGGCGTGATATAAAGATAGTATGGGTGACGGTTTATATGATGACGGAGAATGGATATGTGGGGGATGTCTTTCAGGCATTGCTTACCCCCGCTAAAGGTTAAAATGATTATGAAGCAATAGAATTACTCTAATGAAACTAGATCGTATTACGAGCAATCCAAACCGTATGAATGGGCAACCCTGCATCCGTAATCTTCGCCTTACGGTTCGTCGAGTGATTGAGCTACTGGCAACTTATCCCGATCGAGCAGAATTACATCAAGAGTTTCCGGAACTGGAGGATGAAGATATTCGACAAGCCCTAATTTTTGCCTCTTCTTACTTGGATGATCGCATCATTGAACTTCCTAATCGCTATGAAGCTGTTGCTTGATCAGGGACTACCGCTTTCTGCGGCAACTTTATGCTGACAAGAATATTTCACGTACAAGGTTGGGTTGACGACTGTTACCCAACACCCTCAGAACCAAGATTAAATGCGGTAGGATAGGCATTGGATAGATTTTCTAGATTGCCGTGAGCGAAACCGTCTATATTGAAACCAGTATCTTAGGCTATCTTACTGCTCGACCCAGCAGAGATATTGTTGTGGCCGCAAATATTGAGGTGACGAAGGAGTGGTGGAATACACGTCGCGGTGATTTTCAACTTTACTCATCCCAAGCGGTCGTGAAAGAAACCTCACAAGGTGATGTTGTGATCGCATCTCAACGACTAGAAATCCTTGCTAATCTATCTTTACTCGACTTGAACCAAGCTGTGCTAGATTTAGCAGAGCAATTTTTGGAACGCAGCAACCTTCCCGCAAAAGCTGATATTGATGCTGTTCATATCGCCACCGCAACCGTTCACGGCATGGATTACCTGCTCACCTGGAATTGCAAGCACATCGCCAATGCTCAAATTCAGGGAAAGTTGGCAGAGATCAGCCTTGATTTTGGCTACGAGTTGCCAATTCTTTGTACACCCTATGAACTTCTCGGAGGTTGATTATGTTTCAGGATGAGATTGTGGAAGAGATCCACAGAATTCGTGAAGAGTACTCTCGGTCATTCAATCATGACTTGAAAGCCATCTTTGCTGATTTGCAAAAGCAACAAGCTGAAAGTGGCAGAGAAGTTGTAACCTTATCTCGAAAACACGGTCTAACAACACGTTGGAGCGGACGAGCGAGAGATATTGATAGTGGTGCAAAGGATATTAGCCGCCGCTCAACTTAGCCGTTATACTGAATCGGTTTTTAATAGCATGATTAACTCCCAATCCAACTTGAAAAACCCGCTCCCTTCTCCCCACTGCTGTAACAAAAAACAACTATCCCCCGATAGCGATCGCTAAAAGTCGAATAATTATAAATTTCTGTCAAGGGGTGCGGTCAGACATAGGAATCATCGCTAGAATGAGCCTAATTGTCAGGAACTTAGTTAAACAAGGTTTTTGGCAATATGCTAATATGACTAACAGGCTTTTGGGGGTGATATAGGGAAAAGTTCTGGCGATTGCGCCTAAATGGAGTGATATACAGAAGGTTGACCCATATCGTTACTCTGGAGAGTTTTATACGGAAAGTTGACCTATAATATGTAGTTATGCCGCAGATATAGAGGCTCTTGTGCGTTAAGGTTTTCTGCATCGCCGTGCTACACAGGCAATATTTTGTACAATTGATATAGGCTCATTGACATTAGTTTCTAAAGGTGATGGAACCAGATAAAGCGACAAAGATAGAAGATAGAAGGGCTGAATATACAGCCCTGAGAGCAGAGATCCTTCAAGCTGATAATATTTGCCTATTAATGATGGGTTATTTGGTGACAGCAGTAGGTTTTTTGTACTCGGTATCTTTGGAGTGGCTTGTAAGTTTCTTGTCTTTGATTAGCCTCTGCTATTTCACAGAGAAGCGGTTTAATATACGCAACATTGCTTCTTTTATCGTTAGCGAGGTCTGCAAAGACGATAGTGGGTTTGAATGGGAAAAATACGTTCAAGAGCGCAGGAAAAAGGGAACGCTACGTCCCTTTGTTATATTACGTCCATACAACGCGGAAGTGATTACTTGTTCAGTTATTGCTCTTTCTCCAGCAGTGAGGGGAGAGCTAATCAATTTAGCTCAATTTAGCCCTAGTGCGGTTTTCTGGTTGGTATTTGCTTTGCTGACATTAATATTATCTGTAGTGAACTTTATAAAATACATAAAATACAATCGCGCTTAGAGAATAGGAAAAGCCATCACTGTAGGGTGCGTTCCCTGATGTGGCTCCCACTGCTCCACTGATCGATTTTGGGGAACGCACCATGCCCATTGATTGAAGCTGTGGGTTAAAGCAGATTAATTGAAGCTGTGAGTCTAAATGCGATCGCCGATCTGGTAGGGTGCGTTCCCTAATGCAAGTACTACTGCTCCAGCGATCGATTTTGGGGAACGCACCATGCCCATTGATTGAAGTTGTGGGTTTAAGTGCGATGCCGCTCTGGTGGGCCCAGTTGGGGAATGTTAGCGAAGATTCCCAATGTTTAGGTTAAAATAGAGGGCAAAAGTTGCCCAGGGTCAAGCCAATGACAGTTCGTCCAGCAATTCTCATTTTAAAAAGTAACAAGTGATACAGACAGAAACAAAGCTTTAAGCAAGCTACAAAATGCGCTCCCGCGAGTGCGACTG
>MTBT01000205.1 GCA_002282935.1 Microcystis sp. LSC13-02
CACATTTTAGCATATATTTGGTAAATGCGCTAGTATTTAACGGTAAAGCCGTCGTAGAACGACGGGGTTTCAGACCCAAATTTTCGATGATTGCCAAGAAAAGTGACAAATTATGCGATTTTGTTGAGAAATAATAATTTTTCTGGGCTGCCCAATAAAATTGACCATTTTCTGCAGGAGTCAGTAGCCGGTCGTCAGTAGCCGGTCGCCGGTCGTCAGGAGATTGCTTTTATTTATTCTCCCTTCTCCCCACTTCATAATTCATAATTCATAATTCATATGCTTTTTGATAAAAAGTTAACGTAGTATTGCCGTAGCGTTTCTGACGACAAATGGTTAAACTTTCTAGATTAATTGCTTGCCAAGATTTGGGATTATGTTCCACGGCAATTTCCCCCAGAGAATCTAATAAATTAGATTGAGAGATGGCAGTTAGTACCGGTAAATATAACCCGCTTTCGTAGGGAGGGTCAAAATAAATTAAATCAAAACTTTTCCCCGCTAAAGTGGCTAACTTTGTCAGCACATCCCCCCGAATTACTTGGAATTGCTGGTGGGAAGTTGCTAAATTGCGCCAATTTTCCTTGATAATTTCGCCAGCGCGTCCTGATTGTTCAATTCCAATTACTAGACTCGCACCTCGACATAAAGCTTCCCCACCCATGGAACCATTACCCGCACAAAGATCTAACCAACGACAGCCAGATAATTTCTGTTGCCAGATATTAAATAAAGCTTCTCGCACCCTTGCTGTCGTCGGACGGGTTAATTGTCCTGCCAAGGTTTTTATGGGACGATTGCCGTAAATTCTCATCGGTTAAAAGGCAAATTCAGTTAATCTTTTTTGTAATAAATCAGGAAAAAGGGCATAGTATCTTTGATTGAGAGGAGAGGGATGGGGGAGAGGCAATAAAGTCACTTTCTTTTGCTGTTTTAATCCATCTTCATCGGTAGCGGTAAGGGTAACTAGCAGTTTTTTAGTAAAGCGTTCTTTATCAAGATAGAATTTATCTACTTCTTTTGGTTGACCGTAGGGTTCAAACCATTTAAAAGCTTCCGTGCCAAGAGTAATGATATGATCACCTTGCCAATAAAAAACTAGCAGTTTTTCTATAAATGGACGAAACCGATCTTTCACTTCCCCAGAATAAGCTTTATTACCTGGGGGTTTGTAGGGAACTGTATTAGTTAAGAAAATTCGATCGCATACCGATAATAACTCTTGACGATCATGGGATTTTCTCCCCTGCCAAGCTTGAAAAAATCCCTCTCTTACCATTCTACCGGCAGCCCCGATCAAAGGTTGTCCTGCATACACTTCATCTCGTCCTAAATCCCGGCCAAAAAAGCATAACTGACTAGCAAGATTACCACCATACAAAACCGGTTCAAAAGGGTCTTTTTTTGCCTCTTGGTAAATTAGGGTATCGACGGGAAAATCCTCTTTTTTTGCCTCTTGGTGTACCTGTTTAATTAGGGTTTTAATATCGGTCATTTCAGTTATCAGTTATCAGTTATCAGTTATCAGTTATCAGATGTGAGTTATCAGATGTGAGTTTTCAGTTATCAGTTATCAGATGTGAGTTATCAGATGTGAGTTTTCAGTTCACTGTTTACTGTTTACTGATCACTGAAAAAAGCTTCTCCCCACACCCCACAACCCACACCCCACACCCTACTTCCCCACATCACTCCTCGGTGCGATAGCCAAATTCTGCTAAAAGTGAGCGAGATTGTCGCCATTTCGGTTCTACCTTCACAAATAATTTTAAATATACCTCCCCGGCGATTAACTTTTGAATAGCCGATCGAGCGGAAGTCCCGATCGCTTTTAACATACTGCCATTTTTACCGATGACGATCCCTTTTTGGGAAGCTCGTTCCACGTTGATGGCGGCAAAAACCTTGGTTAAAGCGGGAGTTTCCTCGACGCGTTCAATCACCACTGCCACAGAATGGGGAATTTCCTGACGGGTTTGCAGTAGAATCTGTTCGCGGATTAATTCGCCCATAATAAACCTTTCCGGTTGATCGGTGACTAAATCGGGGGGATAGTAATAGGGACCGACTTCGAGGGAATCAATTAACAGATTTTGCAATGCTTCGATTCCCGTCCCCTCCAGTGCCGAAAATTTGAGCAGCGGCCAGTTATTTTCCGTCCCTAAGGCACGATAACTATCGTCTAGAGGTTGCAGGTCTTCCGGTTGCTGATCGGCTTTATTTAGCCCTAAAATCGTGGGAGTTTGGTTTTTAGTCAGTAAATCGGCGATATAGCGATCGCCACTACCCAAAAAATTGCTACTATCGACAACAAATAAAACTAAATCTACAGAATTTATGGCGTTTTCAGCATTTTTAACTAAAACTTTGCCTAATTCGTGATGAGGCTTGTGAATGCCGGGGGTATCGACAAAAATCATCTGGGAGCGCTCGCCGGTGACAATGCCGCGTAAACGGTTGCGGGTAGTTTGAGCGATGGGAGAAGTAATGGCGATTTTTTGTCCCACTAATTGATTCATCAGGGTAGATTTGCCCACATTAGGACGACCAATAATGCCAATAAAACCCGATTTAAAACCAGTCGGTGCGACGGGAATTACTGCCGAATCGAGATTAAAGGCTTGAGAGTTGATAACATCGTTCATAATTAAAGAATATTACTTAAAAAATATTTTTACCCATGCAAAGGATAATTTTGTTCTTGTTAGTATTGATTCTAGGCTGTAGTAACCATTTAGAATTATCTATAGCGGGAAATTTAAGCGATCGCTTAACTAATTATCCTCGCTGGATGACTAAACCGGTGGTTAGTTTTGCCAGCGGAGATTTAGTTTATCCCGATTGGATGGTAGGCAATTGGACTGTCACCAGTACCCTAGTGGATTTAACCGCTCCTCTTGCTCCCCAGATTATCACACCGGGTTTTGAAAGTAATCGTCGTTACCTAGAACAATCGATCGAGTTTCCAGTGAGATTCATTGAGAAAGCTATGTCCAGACCGATAAATGCTGCCTTTTTATCCACCATTATCAGTAAACCATCAACTGTGGCCGATCGATCCTTTAATGGTTTAGCAATTAGTCGCGCCTATTTAGGTAATCAATCGGTATTGTCGGTAAAAACTGACCCCAATAATCCCAATCGTCAGATTACCTTTTTACGGGGCGCTCATCAACTAATTTCCACGGTAATTGCCAGAAATAGCGAAACTCCTAGCCGAAATCAATTTATTGCCACAGAAATTATTCAACAAATTTTCCGGGGAGAAACCAATACTTATCTTAATGAGGTGGAAACCACCACCGCCTATCAGTTATTATCTCCTAATAAAATTCTAGGGGATCAGGTGACAGCCATTTATCTTTCCCCCCAATCGCCGGATTATTTCCAAGCGCCGAATCGTCCTGTGGCTTTGTATCGTTATCGCTTACAATTGCTGAAAGATTAATATATATCCTGAAAAAATCAAAAATCTTCCCTTAGGTGAGGAGACAGGAAGAGAAAAAGACAAGAGACACTAACTAGAAATACCCCTATAAAGAAAGAAAAAAAAGGAATTAAGAGAACTTTCCCGGGCATAGTTTTCGGACTTTATTGGAGGACTTGGGGACGATTGGTTTGAATACTCTTAATCCCTCCTACAGCAGATGTTATGGCCTTTTGTCAACGGGGAAGTTCAGTAATAATCATCAACAGTTGATTGTCTCATAGTCTCAGCATCTGTGTTAGAGTTAAGCGATAACTATGTCCTGGGGAAAAACTATGAGTCTTTGTTTTAATCCCACCTGTAGCCACGAAAACCCTAAAGATATTGTATCCTGTGAACGCTGCGGTCAGTCATTAAAGTTAGGCGATCGCTATCGAGGATTGAGAGAAATTGGGTCTGGGGGGTTTGGCATCACCTATTTAGGTATAGATGAAAGCGAAACTAATCACCCTCCCTGTGCGATTAAACAATTTTCCCCCCATAGGGCTAATGATGCTCAGGTATCCTCTGGCCTCTTCCGTCGAGAAGCCCAAAGTTTACAGGTGCTTAACCATCCCCAAATCCCCAAATTTTTGGCATATTTTTATATAGATGAACAACAGTATCTTATCCAAGAGTTCATTCCGGGAGAAACCTTAGAACAAGAATTAGCAGCAAGGGGGGTATTTTGGGAAAGCCAAATCCGAGATATACTTAATCAAATTTTACCGATTTTACAATATCTACACGCTAAAAACCTAATTCATCGGGATGTTAAACCCGCTAATATTATCCGTAGAACCAGCGATAAACGTCTCTTTTTAGTAGATTTTGGGGCGACTAAACTCCACACGGGAACTAACCTGGCTAAAACGGGAACTAGCATCGGAACTGCGGAATTTGTCGCCCCAGAACAATTACGAGGAAAAGCGGTTTTTGCTAGTGACCTCTATAGTTTGGGTGTAACCTGTATTTATTTATTAACTAATACATCACCGTTTAATTTAGTGGATGGTGATAATAATTGGGTCTGGCGAGACTGGCTTGGGGAAAATACGGTTAGTTCTCAATTAGCGGAAGTTTTAGATGGTCTAATTGCGCCAGGTTTAAGTAACCGTTATACATCAGCTTCAGCGGCATTAAAAGACCTCAATCAGCCTCGCAAAGCGAAAAATGCCTATGGTAATTATTTGTGGTTTGGCAGTGCAATTGCTGCCTCGATAGCCCTGTTTTATGGGTTCAAAACCACCCAAAAATCATCAAAGATTGAACCACCCACCTCACCCCAACAATCATCAAAGATTGAACCACCCACCTCACCAAATGAACCGATTATTCGACCCAGCAATTTAGAGGTAATTAAATTATTATCTACTTATGTTGATGTGCAGAACGCATCCTATTTAGACAAGGGAAAATTTCTTGAAAAACTCTCGGGATTAATTGCCCTACCCAGCCATTATTTTGAGGTACAAGTTATTAATAATCATGGAGTGCAAATAGCCGCAATTCCTCGCCAAAGTGATAGTTATGGTTATGTAGCAGTTTTATGGGGGGGGAAAATCTCAGATGCCGATAGCAAACGCCAACAAAATTGGCAACCTAAAGACCCGACAGATTATGGAACTTTTGCTGTGGCTAATGTCCGTGGGAAGTCCTCCAATTATGTCACGAGAGTTAGCTATTGTGAAAGCATCCAAGCGACGACAGAACCGCCATTATTATCAACCGTAGGGGAATCACTACCTCTTTCCAGTGATGAGTTACCCTGTCCCCCAGGTTATGCTTTTTCTTTGGGAATCATTGATGCGATCGCCAAATTAGCAGCCACGACCGTTCCAGCCGTCATTAAGCCAATTCAAAAATGAAACCCATGACTCCTTAAGATTTGACAGAGAAAGGCTCATCAGGTAAGCCTCCCGAGCATTTAAATTGCTTGGGCCAGACGAGGCAAGGGGAGCGGGGGAGATGAGATTCGGCTAATCTGAGAATAAGCGGTTGCCCCCTAGTTCTATAATCAGATCACGGCTAATTTGATTGGCTATGGACTCTATTCATGTCTATCTCCCCACCCCGTTCGGGTTACACTTTACCGGTTTTTGCCTGTGCCAGTGCGATCGCATCTCTCCAGCATCTTCACGGCGAAAATGAGCTAAATTCCGTTACTTTTAATCTTTTAGAACCGCCAGAAGCCATTACTATTGCCATCGAACAAGTTGCCCGACTTAACCCCGATGCTGCCCTAGCCATCACCCGCAGCGAGCCGGGGGACAATTTAGATTTAACTAGAAATACCCCTATATGGGCGTTAGTAGAAAGAAAGACGGGTAATCAAAAGATAGAGATTGAAGGCGGCGAAGGAATCGGCATACAGGTTGATAATGGCGGAAAATCAGCTATCTATAGTTATGCCCAGCGTCTCCTGCAAGAAAACCTCAGACCCCTGTTACTGCCCCAAGAAAGCCTCAAAGTGACGATTATCCTTCCAGAAGGCAAAAAACTGGCCACAAGGACTTCTAACGCCGCTTTTGGGGTGGTAGAGGGATTATCTTTGTTGGGTACCACCGGCATTTCCCAACCCCTCAGCGCTCCCGGACAGTTAGAAATCTTTCGCGAGCAATTAAAAATTTTATCCCGTCGTTTCGATCGCTTGGTGTTTTGTATCGGGGAAAATGGCTTAGATTTAGCCCCTCAAATGGGTATTAATCCTGATATTTTGGTAAAAACAGCCAACTGGATCGGGCCGATGTTATTAGAGGCACAATTACAGGGAATCTCTGAAATTCTTTTGTTTGGTTATCACGGTAAATTAATTAAACTTGCCGGGGGAATCTTTCAGACTCACCATCATCTCGCCGATGGTCGTCGGGAAATTCTTACCGCCTACGCCGCTAAAATGGGTTTAGCTACCCCCCATATCCAGCAAATTTTTGACAGTAGCACCAGCGAAAACGGTCTGGAATATCTGCGTCAATTAGACCGGCAAACGGGCGATAATTGGGTGGAACGCATCTATGGAGAAATGGCTAATACTATTGATCGCCGTTGCCAAGAATACGTTTATAACCACAGTAACGGTCATCTTAGGGTCGGTTGTATTTTATTCGATCGATCTCGTTCTTTGATCAGCAAAAGCGAAAATGGCCTTAAATTTTTGCAGAATCTACAAGTTACCCCCTAGTGACCGTGCTATGATCGTGGGAATATTTAGTTTTAAAAAATGAAACTAATAAGGCTAGACAATTGTAGCTTATTTTCAGAACAATAGCCGATTTAGTTCACAAATCTTTAACCTTTTCCTGCCAGTTTCTTTTCTTGATCGCAGTGACAACTCAAACCCCCCTTCCCATCCCCCAAGAGACTTTGCCCTCAGAGTCCTTCACTAATAGCCTTAATCGTCAAATAATCATCATTCTTGACTTTGGCTCCCAGTATTCTGAATTAATCGCCCGCAGAATCCGGGAAACGAACGTTTACTCCGAAGTTCTCTCCTATCGTACCAGTGCCGAACAATTGGCCCAAATCAACCCGAAAGGAATAATTCTTTCGGGCGGTCCCAATTCCGTCTATGATCCTGGAGCGCCCCACTGTGATCCCGAAATTTGGAATTTAGGTGTACCCATCCTCGGAGTTTGCTACGGGATGCAATTGATGGTACAGCAGTTAGGGGGCAGGGTAGAACGGGCAAAACGGGCCGAATACGGCAAAGCATCCCTATTTATCAACGATCCTACCGATTTATTAACCAATGTCGAGAACGGCTCCACCGCATGGATGAGTCACGGGGATTCCTGCGTGGAATTGCCCGCGGGTTTTGAAATTCTCGCTCATACCGATAATACCGATTGTGCGGCCATTGCCGATCACAAGAAAAAACTCTTTGGAGTGCAGTTTCACCCGGAAGTTGTCCATTCTGTGGGAGGAATCGCCTTAATTCGCAATTTCGTCTATCATATCTGCAAATGCGAACCCACTTGGACCACGGAAGCTTTTGTCGAGGAATCGATCCGAGAAATTAGGGCAAAAGTGGGCGATAAGCGAGTTTTATTGGCTTTATCCGGCGGTGTGGACTCCTCTACCTTAGCATTCCTGTTGCATCGAGCGATCGGTGATCAACTAACCTGTATGTTTATCGATCAGGGATTCATGCGTAAGGGTGAACCCGAACGATTAATGCAGATATTTAACGAGCAATTCCATATCGGAGTCGAGTATGTCAACGCTAGAAAGCGATTTTTAGCGCAAGTGGCCGGTGTCACGGATCCCGAAGAAAAGCGCCGTCTTATCGGCCATGAATTTATTCAGGTGTTTGAAGAAGAATCGAATCGTTTGGGACCCTTTGATTATCTGGCCCAAGGAACTTTATATCCTGATGTGATTGAATCGGCCGATAGTAATGTGGATCCCAAAACCGGGGAAAGAGTAGCGGTTAAAATTAAAAGTCATCATAACGTTGGTGGACTGCCGAAAAATCTCCGGTTTAAATTAGTCGAACCCCTGCGAAAATTATTTAAGGATGAGGTGAGAAAATTAGGTCGATCGATCGGTCTTCCGGAAGAAATTGTTCGTCGTCAACCTTTCCCCGGCCCCGGTTTAGCGATTCGCATTTTAGGGGAAGTGACCGCAGATAAATTAAATATTTTGCGCGATGCAGATTGGGTAGTGCGCGACGAGATTAATAAGCAGGGAATGTATCACGATTTCTGGCAAGCTTTCGCGGTTTTATTGCCTGTACGCAGTGTGGGAGTGATGGGAGATCAACGCACCTACGCTTATCCTATTGTCCTACGTTTAGTCAGCAGTGAAGACGGAATGACTGCCGATTGGTCGCGGGTTCCCTATGATTTATTGGAGACAATTTCTAATCGCATTGTCAATGAAGTTAAGGGAGTTAACCGCGTGGTTTATGATATTACTTCTAAGCCCCCCGGAACTATAGAATGGGAGTAGTTTTGTTAGATTAGAGTCAATCCCGTCCAAATATTGGGGCGGGATTTTTGCAGAATAGAAAATTGAGGGTATTAATTGCAACTATGGCACAGTTAGAGCTTTTAGAAGACAGAGAAGATGTGGATTTTGCAGAAGAAGAAGAAGATATTGAAGGAGAATCAGCAAGCGAAAAAAAGCTAGAACTCAAAGAAATCTCCGAGATTGTTGTTGCTGGTAGTGATTGGACTACCGCAACGATTCTCGATTAATTCGAGAAAATATTCAACTAAATCTGCGCTTTCAAAGACGAGATGCTTGGAATATTACTCGTAAAAGTCGATTTATTGAATCCCTAATTCTAGGGTTTCCAGTCCCACAGATTGTCTTAGCTACTAATAATAAGGAAAAAGGGAAATTTATCGTTCTTGATGGCAAACAACGCCTACTAACAATTTTACAGTTTTATGGTGACAGTGCCACACCTAATAATAGTTTTACTTTAAAAGATTTAGAATTTCTAGATAATCTCAATGGCTGCCAATATCAAGATATAGAAAATGACTTTAACTTGAATTGTATCTTAGACCAACTGGATAATAAAACTATCCGCACGATTGTTATCCGTAATTGGAAAACGGAGAGTTTCCTCCATAAAATTTTTCTGCGTCTCAATGTGGAAAATACCCCTTTGTCTCCACAAGAATTAAGACAAGCATTACACCCAGGGGATTTTATTAATTTTTTAGATGATCGAGCGATAGAAAGTCAAGCATTAAAGAAAATATTTAAATCTCCCTATCCCGATTTCCGGATGCGCGACACTGATATATTATTGCGTTATGTAGCTTTTCATTATTATTTATCTGATTATCGCGGTGATGTTCAGATGCTTCTAGATAAAACCTGTAAAAATTTCAATAAAGAATGGGAAAAGCGCTCAGATGAAATTATCAATGTTGTTGATCAATTTGAAAAAGCTGTCCAGACAACAATTAATATTTTTGCAGAGAAAAACTTTTCTCCTCTCTGGTTATATAAAGAAAAAAAGTATCGAAGTCAGTTCAATCGAGCAGTTTTAGATGTGATGGTTTTTTACTTTTGCGATGATCTAATTAGAGAAGCTGCCAAGCAAAACAAAGAACAGGTAGAAGAAGCATTTAAAAGTTTATTTCTTACTGCCGTTGATCGATTTAAAAATGCTGTATTAATCAATACAAAGACTAAAAAATCAACCTATTATCATTTTCATTTATGGGGTCAAGCTTTATCAAAAGTATTAGATATTAACTTCAATATTCCTCAGATGGAAGATAATCGTATTATTTTTAAGGGGTTAAGATATAGCGGTTCCTGTTCACAAGAGGTACATTCTCAATGCTGAAAAGCTTAATTAGCAAAGGTTAAGCTGTGCCTTACAGATGCGAGAACCGCTATAGTTAGTTTTTGTATTATGCCGAAATCTCTGAGATTTAGACAACTAACCAAAGAATTAAATCGACTAAAAAAACAATTCCTACCTCGTAAATTCAGCGAGATAAATGAATATTCTGAAAGACAATTAGCTTTAACTTTTGCCTATCGAGTTTTTGCTCATGCTGAGATTGAATCTTATCTTGAAGATCGAGTTTGGGATACTGTACTGGCAACAAAAAATATCTGGGATAATCAAGGTAAAGCTGGTCGAGTTTTGTTATGTGTAGTCGCTTTTTCTGGTCAAGAAATGGAACCTCCTCCCGATACTATTACTCCTCTTAAAGGTAACAAAAACGTCTCCCTAGATAAACTGAAAATAACTAAAAAATTGACATAGCGATTAGATGTTTCAAATCAGTTATCGCTCAAAATCATGGGATTAAAGAAACTAATACTAAATCCGTTGAGTATAGGCTACTTATGAGGATAGGCAAAAGGCAAGAGGCAAAAGGAGGAATAGATAATCAGTCTTTAATAATTGGATTTAGTATAACCTATTAAAATTACTCTTACCAATCGGCATCGATAGTGATGACTTAGATCAAGTGTGGTTAGCAAATATGAATAATTTTGGAGAAGAACGCGGCCAAATTGCTCATTCTTCGGCAATAAAAACGAAACAACCACCTAACCCTGCCGACGAATTAGAGAGAGTTAAACAAATTATTCAAGAATTAGAAAGAGTCGATCAAAGGAAGTGTTGGTTTCAGTCATGGTTTTGGGACAGCCAGTGGAGCAAATCTGCCTCATTTTCAAAGTCTAGCAGAGCTTCTCCCAAGTCTTCCAATTGTTTAAC
>MTBT01000206.1:0-24621 GCA_002282935.1 Microcystis sp. LSC13-02
AGGGAATGCTATCCATCTCGGAATGGTTGGCAAAATCCTCCAGTGTTTTTACCAAGAGTTGTCAAACAATCCGAAACTGGTTTGGAGAAATTATTAGTTATTTCGAGCAAAGGACAACGAATGGGGTGGTCGAGGGAATCAACAATAAACTTAAACTAATAAAACGGAGAGGCTATGGCTTGAGAAACTTTCAGAATTTTTGGGTTAGAAGTATGTTATCTTGGCATCTTGTCTGTTGATTTAGCATAAAGAGTAACGAAGAGCCAAGATATTGTCATTGGCTTTCATCCTCCTGTACTTCGACAATTGACGGATTATGCAGTAGGATAGACTCGTTTATCCTACTGCAATTAATCTTGGTTAGCTGTCTGTTGTTTGAGAGTTATCTGTGGGTGACTTTGCTTTTTTTGATAGGACACATTTTACTTTTGTTGCGGCTAAACCTAATCCTAGTAATCCTAGACTAAAGACATTAGAAGGCTCAGGGACACTCTTTGGAGGCTGTGCGACAGATTTTATTGCAAGATGATCAAATTCAAGTAAATCTTCTGTAACTGGATTTGCAATTGGATATGTCGTTATATTTTCAAATCCTATCGAGGAAATCGATTCTCCTTGTAGTGCATCAATACGCAAGTAAGCATTACGTTGAAGTGTTGCCGATTTCCAATTTGCTCCTGCAAGCTGTTCAATTGTTTGTGAAAAAGGTATGCCATTGATGAAGAGGCGATGATTTGTTATTGGAACATCTCCTGGAGAAGATGGTGGGGGATTTAAAGATTGAAACCCTGAAAGCCCAATTCCAACTGATATAATGCTACTGCTAAAATTAAGCGTAGTAAGTTTTGCACATTCTGTACTCGGACAATATATACCATTACTAAATTGGTTACTAGGAATATTAAATAATGTGTGTTGACCATCCCAGCTTTGAAAATACGTATTTGAAAGATTAGGAAGACTTGTAATCGTTGATGTAAAAACTCCTCCAGAATAAGTAATACTTAAACCAGGAATTAGAGTTTTATCTTCAAAGTCCTCAATTGTATATCCTGTAATACCTACATTTTGATTGAGGATTGTAGGGTTAGATGAGAATACAGTAGATGGAAAAAATGTAATGCTTACTGCTTGAGCAGAATTTATTCCGATGAAGGATAATAGTGCAGCACCCGTAACCGTTGTTATTGATGCGTGAAAAATTAGACGATTCATGATGAATTTTCTCCTTGAATTTATTGTTTGGTAATCGAACTAAAGCAAGCGGCTCTTTAAGAAAGCTAAACCAAATTAATCTGGTTTAATTTAGCTGTCTGGTTCTTGGAGCTTATCTGTTGGTGACTTTGTTTTTTTTGATAGGACACCTTTTACTTTTGTTGCGGCTAAACCTAGTCCGAGTAAACCTAAACCCAAGATATTAGAAGGTTCTGGAACGCTTTTGGGAGGCTGTGCGACAGATTTTATTGCCAGACGATCGAATATAAGAAAATCACCTGAGCCACCACGAATACCAATTGAATTAATGGTTTCATTAGTAGAAGCATCTAATCGAATGTAGATGCTTCTACTGAAAATACCTAGTAGTGGTGCTGGAGCAAAATTATCAAAGTCGGCAAAATCTACACCATTTACAATTAAGGTAGAACTATTAGAGCCAGTGAATTCTAGATTGGAAATTCCCAAGCCAATGGATATAATTTTATTGGAAAAAGATAAGGTTGTTGTTGAATATGTCCGGGTTGGTTGATACGAACCTTGTCGATTATTATTCAAGGTTAAATTACCATCCCAAGTATTGCCAGTTAAACCGTCAATAGTAATGGGATTATAAGTCTTTGGTAAGCTACTAACGGGACCAAGATCTGGCGATTTCCATTCTATTGATAGTCCAGGAATTAGAGTGGTATCTTCAAAGTCTTCAATCTGAAATCCTGTTATTCCCGCGATCGCGTCACTAAAACCGATGGGTGAAAATGTGGTAAGTGTGATTGCCTGAGCAGAATTTATTCCGATGAAAGATAATAGCGAAGCACCAGTAACCATTGTAATTGATGCGTGAAAAATTAGACGATTCATGATGAATTTTCTCCTTAATTTGATTACTTCAAAACTTTGACAATCGAACTGAAATAGATTACTCTTCAAAAACTCAGCCTTAATTAAATTTGAGACCTTAATTGTGGAGGACTGATTTTCTCAAGATATGCTGGCAAATCATCCAGAGAAAGCAATGTCAAAAGACTTAACTTAGTTTCAACGACTTTCTCCAAAAAACCTAACACCTTACCCTCAGACATCTCAGCATTAATCTCCACAAAAACATAACCAATTCTGTCCGATAAAACCTCCTCAGAAATCTCGATAAAATCCTCACCCGGCATCACAGGACAACATTCAACTTTTCCCTTATCCCTCACCACCAAATCCGCTACAGCTAAACGAGATCGCATGATGGGATTCCAACTATCACTCGCTTCCAAATCTGTGGCAATACCCAGAGATCGTAAGCAACAGTTGACCGCATACACAGCCAAAGTATTGAGATAAACTTGTTCTGCTAGAGCAAAATCCGAATGTTGTTGACAAAAGTAATCCGCGATTTCATGGGCTTCCCTTCCTAGAGCAATCAAAAATACAGAACTATGATTAATTCCTGTAGGCATTATCTTGATTTCCCCCCATCGGAAACTTAAATTTTCCACAAAAATCCCTGCAAACTCAGCCAGTGAGTTTTTCAAAAGCTATTCACCTCCTTAAAAAAATTACAAATAAGACAGAATTTCCTGTCCGATTAAAGGCGCAACCGTCTTCATCTGGCGCGAGAAAAAATTCTTCACCACCGCCACCGTCAAGCTAAAAGAATCCGCAATCTCCTGCCAAGATCGCGCCTCCAATCGCGCCCTCAAAATTGCCTTCAAAGTCGCCTTCGGGCAATTATGGACATGATGGCGAGACAACAACTCCGGATCAGACTCAATATACTCAGCGATCAACTCCGACAAACAAAGCTGTTCCTCTGGCTGAGCCAAATTCTCAAAGACAACAGACTCACCGCTCACCTGCTGTAGAGGCGATACCGATAAAGTTGCCCTTGCCAGATCCAGAAAAACGCGATCGCCCAAAGCCCGATTAGCCCTTCTTAGCCCAGATAACCGACAGAGAACCGCCAACCAGACAAAGTTTTGCTGATTAATCGCGATCCCTTTAACCTGCAACGTTAACCAGAATCCCAGCCCAACCTTACCGACTTGACTACTCATTGCCGTCAGTTGGTACTTGCGACGAATCAGTTGCTGCTTCTGCGCCCTGACCAGCGGGTCAAGGGTTTCGGTATATGCCTCCCGCAACAGAATATCCAGGCGATAGTTGACCCAATCCAGAAAATTGCCCCGGTCAGGATCGAACTGGTCGAGGTGGAAAGCAACCCAACATAACGTTCGATTAACCGCATCCTCATAGACCTCTACAGAATAATGACCTCGACCCCGTAGCCGACCCGATAATCGCAGAGCATCAAGTAACCGAGCGATCGCGGGTTGCTGCTGCAAACCCACTGTCCTAGAACAGGAACGCGCTTGCATGGCGAGGTATTGCAGCTCATCATCATCGGTTTGCTTCAGGGAAGTTCCCCGATGGCGATGGGAGGCCATGGAATTCAAACGAACTTCAGAAGAGGAGAAACAGGGTTGGGTTAACGGCATAGATGATGTTCTCAACTGCTTTCATAAAAGAAATCACCTCAAACTCCTGCGAACGTCTCAAGTTGTTACAAAACTTTATATTTTAGAAATTTAATTGACGGTCAACCCCCTGATTGACTAAAGCGATTTCTTGGAATGAATATCCCGGCAGCCTCCATTAACGGTGCGTTCACTGGCGCTAGCGACACCCTACCTCGATCAATTTTGCTACATTCTGAATTTGGAATTGCTGGCCAACACCTGATCTTGTTGGCTCTGTGAAAGTCTGGGACTACAATAGAGAAAAGTGACAATTTTTGCCAGAGTGATCACCGAGGACTAATAAAGAATGACGGCTATCCTAGGGAAACCTGCCACACTTAACACTCCGATTCTGCACCGTCTTGCCAATGGTTTAACGATTATTGCCGAAAGTCAACCGGTAGAAGCGGTTAATCTCAATGTTTGGCTGCAGGTCGGCTCGGCCTTAGAATCGGATCAGATCAATGGGATGGCTCATTTTCTCGAACACATGGTTTTTAAGGGAACCCGTAACTTAGACAGTGGTGAATTTGAACGGGCGATCGAATCGAGGGGAGCGGTGACTAATGCCGCTACTAGCCAAGAATACACCCATTATTACATTACCACTGCCCCGCAGGACTTCGCCCATCTGGCCCCGCTCCAGCTAGAAGTGGTTTTAGAAGCTTTAATTCCCGATGAAGCTTTTGAGCGGGAAAGACAGGTTATTTTAGAAGAAATTCGTCGTTCTCAGGATAATCCCCGTCGTCGCACTTTTTATCGCACCATGGAGACTTGTTTTCAAGTTTTACCCTATCGTCGTCCGGTGTTGGGGCCGACGGAAGTGATTGAAAATCTTACTCCTCAACAAATGCGCGATTTTCATCGGACTTGGTATCGTCCCGAATGGATGACGGTGGCGGTGGTGGGTAATTTGCCTGTAGATGATTTAATGGCTATTGTGAGGGATTCTCTAGATAATTTAGGCAGTAAGGGCAATTCTGGGCTTATTTCCCATCCTATCGCTAATCTACAGCCCGAAGCTCCTTTTAACCAGATTATCCGTCAAGAATACGAGGATGAAAATTTGCAGCAGGCCCGCTTAATCCTATTTTGGAAAGTGCCGGGTTTGAGAGACTTAGAAAAAACCTATCCTCTCGATGTTTTAGCGGCTATTCTCGGTCAGGGCAAGGTATCGCGATTATTTCAGTCTCTGCGCCAAGAAAAGGGCTTAGTTTCCCAAATAACTGCCAGTAATATGTCCCAAGCAGTGCAAGGCGTGTTTTCCGTGTCGGCCCAATTAGCCTCGGAAAATATCGAGCAAGTGGAGAGAGAGGTAGTAGCACAGATTGAACAAATTCAACAGGAAGCTGTGACAGTTTCTGAACTGGAAAGAGTCAAAACCCAAGTGGCCAATCGGTTTATTTTTAGCAACGAAAGACCGAGCGATCGAGCCAACCTTTACGGTTATTATCATACTCAGATCGGTGATTTACAACCAGCTTTTTGTTATCCCCAACACATTGAAGCTCTCACTTTAGAGGACATTCAAAATGCCTCTCAAGAGTATTTAAATCCCAAAGCTTACGGTGTGGTTGTGGTGAGACCAATCAGTAAACAGTGAACAGTAATCAGTAAACAGTAATCAGTAATCAGTAATCAGTAATCAGGGATAAAGATGAAGATAAATAAATAACTAATTAGGGTCTGCTGAAAAAGTTTTTCGGTGGGGGTTGGGGGTTGGGGGTTGGGGTGTGGGGTGTGGGGTGTGGGGTTTTACCCATTTTCGAATTTTCCCCCCAATCACTCGAAGGGTCGGCACTTTTTGAGGGAAAAAAAGTCTAAAAACCTTGTTGGATAAGGTTTTTAGATTTATTCAGCAAACCCTAATTAACTTAAAACTTACATCTGATAACTGATAACTTATAGCATTTCTGATTCACAAGAGGTACATTATCAATGCTGAAAAGCTTAATTAGCAAAGGTTTAAGTGTGCCGCACAGATGCGAGAACCGCTATACATCTGATAACTGATAACTTACATCTGATAACTGATAACTGATAACTGATAACTGATAACTGATAACTGATAACCTATGTGGACTCAAATTGCTCGACATATTACCCAAACCACGGAAAAACCTTTTGAAATTGAGAAAAGTCGTCCCGTTAGTGGTGGCTGTATCAATCAGGGTTATGCCGTCACTGGCAATGGTTTAATTTATTTCGTTAAGATTAACCAAGCGAACCAAGAGGCCATGTTTGCTGCCGAAGCTTTAGGATTAAAGCAAATTCACGCTAGCAAGACTATCAGGGTTCCGGAGCCAATTTGTTGGGGAATTGCCGAGAAATCTAGTTATTTAGTGCTAGAGTGGCTAGAATTCGGCGGTGGCAATAGTCAAAGCTGGGAAAAAATGGGGCGAAATTTAGCTCGTTTACATCAAGTTTCCCTGTCCGATCGCTTTGGTTGGCAGTGTAATAATACCATTGGTTCTACTCCCCAGATTAATACCGTTAGTAACAGTTGGGCGGATTTTTTCGCTCATCAGCGTATTGGCTATCAATTAAGACTTGCGAAGGAGCGCGGCGGCAATTTTCCCGACGAGGATCAAGTTATTCCCGCTATTAGCGAGATTTTGAGTCAGCATCAACCCCATCCCTCCCTCGTCCATGGTGATTTGTGGTCGGGAAATGCGGCCATTACCGTCGATGGGGAACCGGTAATTTTAGACCCTGCCACCTATTGGGGAGACCGGGAGGTGGATTTAGCCATGACGGAACTTTTTGGCGGTTTTCCGGCGGCTTTTTATCGGGGTTATAACGATGTTTTCCCCCTCGATGGCGGTTATCAACAGCGCAAAACTCTTTACAATCTCTACCACATTCTCAATCACTTTAATTTATTTGGTGGTGGTTACGCTTCCCAGGCCAATCGGATGTTACAGGAAATTCTTTAAGGGTTTTACTTGTGAATCTTTGCTGAGGATAAATTATGTCTATTCGAGAAAATACTGTGATAAAAACTCCAGCGACAAAAGTATGTAACGATGCAGAGTTTATGGCGTTACCCGACGATGGTAATCGTTACGAATTGGTCAAGGGAGAGTTAACTAATATGGGTAATTCTGGGGCTTTACACGGTTATATTGCCATTCTTTTAAGTGCTGCTTTATTTGGTTTAGTAACATCTCGAAAACTAGGTGTATTATTGGACTCCAGCACTGCTTTTACTATGAAAAATGGCAATAAACGTTCTCCCGATATAGCTTTTTTTGCCAAGGAACGTCTGCAAGGATTGGAAGAATTGCCGACGGGTTTTCTAGAAGGTGGGCCAGATTTAGTGGTAGAAATTCTCTCTCCTGGCAATACAGTGGCAGAAATTGAGGACAAAATTGCCGAATATTTTGCCAATGGTACTCGTTTGCTCTGGGTTATCAGTCCGGGTCAACACTATGTCTTAGTTTATCGTTCTGGGTACGAACCGCAGCGATTATTAACATCAGGAGATTTTCTGGAGGGGGAAGAGGTGGTTCCGGGGTTCACTTTTCCCGTGGCCGACTTGTTTCACAAACTATCTTTTTGACTCTTTCTTCTCAACAAATCGGCTAATAAATCGGCGCTATCACTAATGGCTAGATGGGAAGCTTGTTGAGCCATGGCGGCCAATTTTTCGGGATTAGACCATAAATCGAGGACTAATTCGCTTAAAAACTGAGCAGTTAACTCATTTTGACGATAAAGATAAGCGGCTTGAGCTTCAGCGAAAACTTTGGCATTGTAGAACTGATGGTCTTCGGCAGCAAAAGGATAGGGAATTAAAATCGAAGGCGTACAAGTGATCGCTAATTCTGTTAAAGTGCCGGCTCCAGAGCGACTGATAGCCAGATTAGCTCTTTGCCATAATCCCGCCATATTGTCGTAAAAAGGCCGGGAAAAATAGTTAGAATGGCGCAAACTATCCGCTTCAGGGTCGTTTTCTCCCGTGAGATGCACGATATAAATTCCTTTTTCTAACCATTGGGGAGCGCTTTGCCGGACAATTTGATTAAGAGCCACGGCCCCTTGAGAACCACCGGCAACGACAATCAAAAAAGCAGTCTCTGGAATCGGTAAATCTAGGGACTGGGGAATGAGAAACTGCTCTCGTACTGGTGTACTAACCCAAGTGGTGCGAGTGCCGGGTAAATAGCTGGCGGTTCCCTGAAAACCGAGGGCGACCGTATCGCACCAGCGACCGAGAACTTTCGTGACTTTGCCCGGTATGTAGTTAGATTCGTGTAGGATGACGGGAATATTGGCTAAACGAGCCGCTAAAATGGTCGGGCCTGCGATATAACCCCCGGTGGTAAAAACTGCCGCTATCTGACGTTTTTTGATTAAACTACGCACTTGCCAAATGGCCCGCAGTTGACTGAACAGAATCTTGAGAGTTTTTAACCCCAAACGGGTTTGAAATCCCTCAATGGGAATGGTGTGCAGGGGATAGGTTTTTGGAACTAAGGACTGTTCGAGACGGTCTGGAACTCCTAACCATTCAATCTCGTAATCCGGCAAGCGCTCGGCCAGGGCCAAAGCGGGAAATAAATGACCACCAGTACCACTAGCGGCAATCAATAGACGGGTTGGAGTGCGTGCCATAATTCGAGAGAGGGAAAATTCAGCCCTAGAATGAAATAATCTACCATAGTTATTGATCGATCCTTACACAAACTATCACTAATGCGTAACTTGAACACAATCCCCGATAAATTTTTTCGTCAATCCCTCAATTTTTCCCTATCGTTGCTGTTAGGTTTGGGGTTAACTTTCACCCTCGCTACCGGCCTGCGAGCCGAAAAGCCAGAAACTGCTCCGGCTAATTTAAAAACGCTTATCTCCAAAATCGAAACGGCGGCTAACGAGCGAGATATCAAGCAATTAATGGAGTTTTATAGTCCGAAATTTACTAATTCCGATGGCTTGACCTACGAAAAAACTAAAAAGGTTTTAACTCATTTTTGGGAACGTTATAACAATCTAAAATACACCACGACTCTCGAATCTTGGAGTCGTTCCGGTGATAAGTTAACGGCCAATACAATTACTAAAATTACTGGGACGGGAAAGGTGCAGGGACGAGTGGTGGGAATGAATGCTACGATTCGTTCTCGTCAACAATTTCAAGGCAATAAACTTGTTTATCAGGAGATTTTAAGCGAGAGAGTCGAGTTAAGCACGGGCAAAAATCCCCCCAGTGTTCAAGTGAGAATTCCCGAAAGGGTGAAAGTGGGTCAAGAATTTGATTTTGATGTGATTATCCGCGAACCTTTAGGGGATGATTTATTGGCCGGAACGGCGATCGATGAGAAAGTAGATATTGAGCGTTATATTAATACAAAGCCTCTAGAATTGGAATTATTACAGTCCGGCGGTTTATTTAAGCGGGTAAAAGCCCCGGCAACACCGGAAAATCGTTGGTTATCGGCGATTTTAATTCAAGGAGATGGGATTGTTGTCGTTACTCAACGGGTTAAGGTAGAAAAGTAATTTTTATCTGGGTTTTGCTGAAAAAGCTTGTTGGTGGGGTGTAGGGTTTTATTCCCCCCGTTCACTCCAATGACTGGCACTTTCAGGCAATTTAATCCTTATTTTTGCCGTTTTTGAACCCTCAAAAATTAATTATGCAAGAGGTTTAATATAGCGTTTCCTGTTCACAAGAGATACATTATCGATCCTAAAAAGCTTAATCAGCAAAGGTTCAAGTGTAACTCACAGATGCGAGAACCGCTATAAATACTCTGATTAACCATAGAGGTGGGAAACATCGCTCGTCCATACTTTAAATTTTGTTAAATTTACTTGACCAAAAGACGTTGTTAGGGAAGCATCGACGGCATCTAAGCCGCGAGTCATTAAAATCCGCCCGATTCTGGGGGTGTTATGACGAGCATCAAAGGTGTACCATTGATGGTCTAAATAAACTTCAAACCAAGCACTAAAATCCATCGGTAGAGGTTGGGGAGAAATACCGATATCTCCGAGATATCCAGAGGCATAACGGGCGGGAATATTTAAGCAACGGCAAAAAGTCAAAGCTAGATGGTTAAAATCGCGACAAACCCCCGTTCTTTCCCGATAGACATCATAGGCGGTTTTCGTCACCCGCGCGTATTCGTAACCAAAACGAATGTGACTATGAACCCAATCACAAACCGCTTGTACCCTTGCCCAACCGGGGGGAGTTTGTCCGAAAAGTTCCCAGGCAATTTCCGAAAGCAAATCTACTTCACAATAACGGCTACTCATTAGGTAGGGAAAAACTTGGGTTGGTAACTCTGCTAAAGGAATTTCTTGGGCATTCCAATTAACGATATCGGGTTTCCATTCATTCTCGATAACTGCTTCATTGTGAATGCGTATCTGTCCGTCGGGTAAAATTAGACGACTGGTTCGATTACCGAAGCTATCTAAAAATTCTTCTATTTTTGTTGCCGGTTCCACCTGCAAATTTTCCGATTGTCTAACTTGATCTAAAATTGAGGGGTGTAGATAAAGTTTTAACAACATGACCACGGGTAAGGGGGCATCAAAGCCAAATTCATAACCAACACGGATTAACATTAGGACTCCTATCTAGATAGTAATTTTGTCGGGATTTGTCGGGATGAAACGCAAATAATCGCCAGACTGAAAAAAGTTATGCCCGACTACTTGGTTAAAAGTTTGAGGAGAAAGTAATGGCCGGGCTGAAAACCGATAAGCTTTGTACAGAGTTACTTTTATTATAAACCGCCTCAACTAAAAGCTTTGTAACTTTGAAGACAAGCCATCGGGAGGATTCGCTCTATCGAAAAGAGTCGGGGGTGGATGGTTCCTTTAATAGACGGATTTCAATGGGAATGTAGGCCAGTTTAGCAAAAATCTTTTGTTGATAACTGACAGGCCACCATTCGTAAAGAAAAATTTCTAAAGGTCGCCAGAGGGCCACCCAACCACTAATTAATAATCCTTCTTCTAAGAAGTGAATAAATGTATCGGTGCCGAAACGACTAATTAATTCGCTGAGACTCAAACAAACAAAAAGAAAGGAGAGACCAATTATCAAAGATATGCGTCCTTGTCGCCAAATTGTGCGTAATTTTCTTTGTTCTCCCTGTTGGCGATAGTCAAAATAATTATGTAAAGCTGAGGGTAACAGATGTCGGGCGGTATTCTGTTCGTTACTGGGAAGATAAAAGACTAATTTAAGGGGGGTATTTAGGGGGAAGTCATCCACAGAGTTAATAATATAGTTTTCGGCGTTATCGTCTAAATCTCTATCTAAGAATGGCGAAGGATCGAGAGAATTAAAGACTTGCTGTAACTGATTAAGTTTAATTTCAATTAAGTAAGTTCCTTCCTCCTCTCGATAATAGGATTGTAATTTATTTACCAGTTTAGACATTAGTTATTAATGTTAAGCAAATGGGGTGAACTGACACAACTAAAATCTACTACTAGAAGTTACTTCATCTTGCTCATACAGGCTGAGAATTGAGCTATCTGTGAGAATATTTTAGCTGTATCAGTCCCAGATAATTAATTTAATTTATCGACCAAAACCAGCGTACCAAAAATAGGTAGCCATCGGGATTACTGTGGCTAAAACCAGTAAAACTATCACCCAAATTGTGGCGCTTTTATCGTCAGTTTCTTCTGCGGTAGTAAAGGTACTTTCGATATTAATTGTCGCTACTTCCGGCGGTCCGGGATCTGCTTCTCCAGAAAGTACCGCCGTTAGACGACGACTAGCATCGAGTAAAGCTTGATTATATTTTCCCCCATCTTTGAGGGGAACTGCCATAGTTTCCGAGAGGATACTATCAGCAATAGCATCGGTTAATAGGGGTTTTGCTTCCTCCCCAACCCGCATAGCAGTTTTATTGGTTAAAGTATCAAGAACGATGATAGTTTGATTGGCACGATCCTCGGGGTTAGGATACCATTCTCTCAGGATATCATCGGCTAAATTGTCAATTTTTTGACCGTAATCCAAGCGCCGGACTACCACCATTCTCACTTCCTGGCCGGTTTTTTCGGCGAGGTTTTTCAGATCTTTATTTAATTTTCCTTCGTTAGCGGCACTAATGGCCGAAACGGGATCGACCACATAAGTGGGCGCTCCGGAGCTTAAAATAGGGAGGTCATAGACTCCCATGGCAGCAGCCGGTGATAGGGAAACACCCAAGGCTACACAGCAGGAGAGAAGGAGAGAAGCTAATAATTTGAGCATATTGATTCGGTAAAATTCCTATAGAACATAATAGGGGAAAAGTTTCCTGTTTTTTGAGTCGGGAAACGGGAGACGGGGTGATGGGGAGTATTTTCAGTGAACAGTGAACAGTGAACTGAAAACCCACATCTGATAACTGAAAACTCATATCTGATAACTGATAACTCACATCTGATAACTGATAACTGATAACTGATAACTGATAACTGATTATGAGTGATTTTGAGGAACTAGAGTCTAAAAAACGGGAAAAAGCCCTAGAAATGCAGGCATATCGCGATAATTTGCTCTCGCAGGTGACAAGATTACTAATTTCTCAAGATATCCACTTGGCGATCGATCATACCCTAGAACTGCTCTGTCAATTTACCCAGAGTGCGCGCTGTTACATTATTCAATATTCCACCTGTCGTCAGCAGTGGAGTATGGTTTATGAATGCTGTCACCCCGACTATCCGCAAGTTATCCCGATTCGGGAAGAATCACAAAATCTCTCGACGGAAACCTTTCCCTGGTTTTCTGAACAATTATTAAACGGTATTCCAGTTAAACTGAACTCTTTAGACGATTTACCCGCTACTGCTATCCCTGAAAGAACTATTCTCGCTCATAGTTCTACTCCCTGTCTCTTAATCGTTCCCATGTGGGATAGTTGTGGGGTAACGGTGGGTTATCTGGGATTGGATGCAAGTGCAGAAAAGCAATGGACGAAGGAAGATGTCACCTTTGTCCGGTTGGTGGGAGAATTAATTGCGATCGCACAAAGTAGATATGAAGCGGAAAAAGGATTAAAAGAGGCTAAAGAAGCGGCAGTTAAGGCAAATAAAGCTAAAAGTGAGTTTCTAGCTAACATGAGCCACGAATTACGCACTCCTCTTAATGCTATCTTGGGTTTTACTCGCTTAATATACCGGGATAGCAGCGTCAGCAGTGAATATCGGCAATATTTGGAAATTGTCAATCGTAGCGGAGAACATTTATTAGAGTTAATCAACGATATTCTAGAAATGTCGAAGATAGAAGCGGGAAGAACGGTTTTTAATCCTAGTAATTTTGATTTATACGCTCTTTTAGATAATATTGCCGAAATGCTACGCTCACAAGCGCAGGCAAAAGCTTTAAGCTTAATTTTTGATCGCAGCTCCGAGCTGCCTCAATATATATGTACTGATGAAAGTAAATTGCGACAGGTGTTAATCAATCTCTTGGGTAACGGATTGAAGTTTACTGAGTCGGGAGGGGTAACTCTCCGGGTAAAATTAGGGGAGAAAAGAGAAGATTATCAGCGATTGGTCTGGGAAATTGAAGATACAGGCGCAGGAATCGCTCCAGAGGAGATTTATAAGCTATTTCAACCCTTTAACCAAACGGAAACGGGACGAAAATCCCAACAGGGGACAGGATTGGGTTTACCTATCAGTAAAAAATTTGTTGAGTTGATGGGAGGTGCGATCGGAGTTAGTAGTATTCTGGGTCAAGGAAGTATTTTTAGTTTTGATATTCAGGTGGGTTTGGTGGGAGAAAATGAGATAAAAACAGAAACCAATAGGGCAAAAGTTATCGCTTTAGCCGAAAATCAGCCTAAATATCGCATATTAGTCGTCGATGATCGACCAGAAAGCCGTTTGCTGTTGCTGAAACTCCTGGCTACCCTAGGATTATCCGTGCAAGAGGCCGCTAATGGTCAAGAAGCGATCGCAATTTGGCAAGCATGGCAACCTCATCTTATCTGGATGGATATGAGAATGCCAGTGAAAAACGGTTACGAAGCAACTAGGGAAATTCGGCAGTTAGAGGCTGATAATCGCGGAAAAACGGTGATAATTGCCCTAACTGCCAGCGCTTTTGAAGAGGATCGCGCCTTGGTTATTGCCGCCGGTTGTGATGATTTCGTGCGTAAACCTTTCCGAGAGGAAGTTATCTGGCAAAAAATGAGCGAATATCTAGGATTAAAATATATTTATGCCGATAATGAGCCAAATCAACCCAATTATTCGCCTGTTTTCCTCGATTCCCTGCAATCGCTATTAAAATTAATCAGTCCCGTCTGGATTAGACAATTGCAACAAGCAGCGCGAGAATGTGATGATGAAAAAATTATCGCCCTAACCGCAGAAATTCCCGCCGATTATGCTATCCTTGCCCAAGGTTTACAACAGTTAGCCGGAGAATTTTCCTTTGATGCGATCGAAACCATAATTAGAGATTTAAACATATCTTAAGAGAGTATTTTATCTATATCTCAAAAACGTGATATTCTAAAGGCATAAATCCCTAAATATGGCAATTTTAAAAGATGAAACTGTTAAAAATGCTCATCGGCACTTGGTTAATACTGCCGATTTTTTCTGTTCAAGCTCAAGTCCCCTCGCTTCCACCAATTAAGCAAAATTCCCCCAATCTTGGTGATCTACCCAATGATCCCACCCAGCAGAAAAATTGGCTTTGTAACCGAGGAGATCAACGCATTGCTGTGGCTGCCAAAGAAGAGAAAGGTTGGAAAGAATTAATTGAAAAACAAGGTTGGCAATGTGGTGAAGGAAATACCGATATACCCGATCAAACTCTCGGCTTTTCCTGTGAACCAGAACAAACCCTCGGCCTCTTGACAGTTTACTGGTTAAATGGTAGTAATGGTCAACAACAATTAAGCCAATGGCGAGATAAATTAGCAGCACAACAGGGGATGGTTTGTACCATCAATAACGTGCGGTTATTCGATACTCAAGAAAATATACCCAATCCATTACAACCATGATTAAATTAGCAGTTTTACCTCAATCTATCCTCCTAGGTATCAGTTTACTATTCAATAATTCTCTGCCCTTACTTGCCCAATCTACACCCCTGAGCGTGGATAATTTAAGAAACACCGTCTATAATATTCCCAATCGGGGTTCCGTAATTGTCAGCGATGGTATTTTTCAATCCAATGAGGGACAGATTTTAGGAGTGCAAGTCAGTCGAGAAGCTTTGATGGGGGACTATAATAATGATCAAAGGACTGATGGGATTGCCGTGTTAAGAGTGATTACCAGAGATCAACAGCAATTACATTATTTAGCCCTAGTGATTGATAATAACGGTACTGCCACTAACACCGATACCGTCCTGTTAGCAGATCGAGTAATTGTCGATAATCTGAGTGCCAAAGATGGTATGATCACCGTCAACATGAGAAGATTTCTCCCCCGGGATCCTTCCTGTTGTCCGTCGGGAGTTATCACCCAACAATTTGCGATTAATCCTAGTATTAATCAATTGACTTTACTGAGTACCAACGAAAGTCAACCCACCACCCCAAATGTGCAGGTAGTTCCCGCTTCTCCCCTGAGAATTAATAATAATAATCTCCCCTTTCAACCTCCTGCTGGGGCCATCCAAATCCGCTTTTAACCTTGTTTTTGGTGCGTTACGCTGCCCTAACGCACCCCACCTTTTTACTTAACAAAAAATGGCCTACAAATATCCCATCCAACGCTGGTATATTGCCGCAGCTAATCCCGAAAAAATCGAGGGGTTAGCGCGAGAAATGGGACTATCATCCTTATTAGCAACTATCTTAATTAATCGCGGTATTGATACCCCCGAATTAGCTAAAACTTATATAGATCCTGAAGCGGATACCTTACCCTCTCCCCTGGGGGAATTTCCCGACTTAGAAAAAAGTGTCAATTTATTAGTAAAAGCGATCGCTAGAGGCGATAAAATTGCCATCTGTGGGGACTACGATGCCGATGGCATGACCAGTACATCTTTACTGCTAAGAGCCTTGAGACATCTCGGCGCGGACGTGAATCATGCAATTCCCAGTCGCATGAAAGAGGGATACGGAATCAATCAGCGCATTGTCGAAGAATTTGCCGAATCGGGAGTCGGATTGATTCTCACCGTTGATAATGGTATTTCCGCTCACGAACCGATCGCCCTAGCGATAGAATTAGGATTAAAAGTTATTATCACCGATCATCACGATCTGCCGCCAATTTTACCAAATGCCTCCGCTATTCTCAACCCAAAATTATTAACTCCGAACTCTCCCTATCAGGGATTAGCGGGGGTGGGAGTCGCCTATATTTTAGCGGTGACAACTGCCCAAAAAATGGGTAAATTACAGGGATTAACCGAGTCATTATTAGCATTATTTACCCTAGGCACTATAGCAGATTTAGCCCCATTAATCGGGGTAAATCGTCGCTGGTTAAAACGGGGTTTAAGAAAATTACCCAAATCCCAATTAGTCGGGATTCAATCCCTGATGCAAATAGCGGGAATTAGCGAGGAACAAAAGCAATTACAACCGGATGATATTGGCTTTAAATTGGGACCGAGAATTAATGCAATTGGCAGAATTGGTGATCCCCAGATAGTTATTGAATTATTAACCACCGATGATGCGGGAATTGCCTTAGAAAGAGCGATGCAGTGCGAACAAATTAATCGTACCCGTCAAGAATTGTGCGAAAAAATAGAAGAAGAAGCGATTAAATTAGTCGAAGAAACACCGATTCTTTGGCAAAAAGATCGAGTTTTAGTATTAGTCGAAAAAGATTGGCATCATGGGGTAATTGGTATTGTGGCATCCCGTCTAGTGGAACGCTACGGAGTGCCAGTTTTTATCGGTACTTACGAGGAAGAAGATACGGGTAAAATTCGCGGTTCTGCCAGAGGAATTGAAGAATTTCACGTTTTTGAAGCCCTGCAATTTTGCCAAGATTTACTAGGAAAATTTGGTGGTCATAAAATGGCGGGGGGTTTTAGTTTACCCACACCTAATTTACTAGCATTTAAACAAAGATTAAGTCAATTTTCTCACAAAATTTTACAAATAGAACAATTAAAACCTTTAATTAAAATTGATACTATCATTGACTTTAAACAAATTACTCTCGAACTTTTTCAACAAATTGATAGTTTGCAACCCTGGGGAATTGGCAATGAATTACCCGTTTTTTGGACTCCTAACGTGCGGGTAGTGGAACAGAAAACTATCGGAAAAAATCATTTAAAATTATTACTAGCTCAAAGCGATGATACCAGAATTAAGGCATTAGCTTGGCGTTGGGGCGAATATTGTCCTTTGCCAAATCGTTTAGATATTGCCTATAAACTAAAAGAAAATACTTGGAACGGCAATACAACTATAGAAATTGAATTAGTGGGAGTGCGATTACCCCAAGAAAATAATAATATTAAAAAAGCAATTTTTATGCACGCCGAAAAAATGTATCAATGTAGTTTTTGGGGTGATTTAAACGAGATTCGCATCAAAAATGAACAGGGCGATATTTTAGTCGTGCAGAAAGGGCAGCGAATTGGTTTATTAGGCAAAAATCGGCAACAAGCTAGAGAAGTCAACGTGACTGAACCCCGTTTTTATACTTTAATTAAAGTTGCCATCAAAGCTTTGGCTATCTAGGTCTGGCTGAATAAACCTAATACCAAATCCGTTTTTAATAGTGTGATTAACTCTCAAGTTATAAATTGTTTCTCCCTACACCCCACACCCCACACCCTTTGACGATGAACCAAACCATAGTGATCAAAATCGGTACTTCCAGTTTGACCGATAATGAAACTGGACAATTATCCCTCTCCACGATCGCCGCTTTAGTGGAAGTCCTCACCCGGTTGCGCGCTGCCGGTCATCGGGTGGTATTAGTATCTTCCGGTGCTGTGGGAGTAGGCTGCCGTCGTCTGGGAATACAGGAAAGACCGAAAAAAATCGCCCTTAAACAAGCGATCGCCGCCGTCGGTCAAGGTCGTCTGATGCGGATCTATGATGACCTCTTTACCAGTCTTGGTCAACCGATCGCCCAAATTTTGCTGACCCGTCCCGAATTAATGGAACGCACCTGTTATGTCAACGCCTATAATACTTTTCAGGCTTTGTTTGAATTAGGGGTGATTGCCATTGTCAACGAAAATGATACCGTGGCGATCGATGAGTTAAAATTCGGCGATAATGACACCTTATCAGCCCTTGTAGCCAGTTTAATCGAGGCTGACTGGTTATTTATCCTCACCGATGTGGATCGCCTCTACAGTGCCGATCCGCGGCTATTTCCCGAAGCGGCGGCCATTGCCCGAGTTAGTCCCGCGGAATTAGCGCAACTATCGATCGATGCCGGTAGTAGTGGCAGTCAGTGGGGGACCGGGGGTATGGCGACTAAATTGGCAGCGGCCCGGATTGCCACCAGCGCCGGGGTAGAAATGGCGATTACTAGGGGAGGGCAGCCCAGCAATATCTTAAAAATTATGGCAGGAGAGGCGATTGGAACCCGTTTTGAGGCCCAAAAACGCAGTGATAACGCCCGCAAACGCTGGATCGCCTACGGACTAATGCCCATGGGTAAAATCTATCTCGATGCTGGGGCAATTCAAGCCATTTGTCAGGGGGGAAAATCTCTCCTAGCGGCCGGGATTACCAAAGTGGCAGGGGAATTTAGCGCCTCCGAATCGGTGCAATTGTGCGATCAAGAAGGCCGGGAATTGGCTAGGGGAATTGTTAATTATAGTAGTGAGGAGATCGATCGAGTTAAAGGTCAACATTCCGAGCGTATTGCCAGTTTATTAGGTTATATGGCTGCAGAAACCATTATTCATCGGGATAATCTCGTTATTTTGAGCGCCTCGTCAAATAAGAGATAATTCCGCCACTCAGAGCAAGTCCACCCAATGCCTTAAATGTAAAGAAATGTCTCAAAAAAACAACAAATTGTTAGACAAGCAAGAGAGTTAGACTAGGGATGTCCCCCGAAGTTCAACCCTGTGAGATTATAAATAAAGCGAAACTCAAAAATGTCTTTATTGCTGTTGGGAGAAACTTAATAATGCGAGACGCGGTAACTAGCCTGATTAGAAAATACGATGTCACCGGACGTTATCTCGATCGAGATGCGATCGATAATCTTAAACAATATTTCGCCTCGGGAACTGCCCGTCTAGCTGCCGCCGCCCTAATTAACGCTAATTCGGCGGCGCTCGTGCGTGGGGCGGCGATTCGTCTATTTGAAGAAGTTCCCGAATTGATCCGCGCTGGGGGTAATGCCTACACCACCCGTCGTTATTCTGCCTGTCTGCGGGATATGGATTACTATCTCCGCTATGCCAGTTATGCCCTAGTAGCTGCTGATACTAATGTTCTAGATGAGCGGGTACTGCAAGGACTGCGGGAAACCTATAATTCCCTCGGTGTTCCCATCGGTCCGACGGTGCGCGGTATCCAAATCATGAGCGAAATGATTCAAACCATGGCTCTTGATGCGGGTATTGCCGACACCTCTTTGATCGCTGAACCCTTTGATCATCTCACCCGCGAATTAAGCGAAGTGTCTATCTAATGCAGTTGTCAGTTATCATTTTTGTCCGTTCAATTTTTGATTGAACGAACCTGCGTCAGTCCCCACTCTCAGCCTAGGGGAGTGGGGAAGGTACAGGAAGGGGAACCATTAAGTGGTTCTCCTCGTGCGGAAGCATGAGGCAACCGCCATCGACGAAGAAGCGTCAGAAACTTCCCACTCAGCCAAGCGGTGGGGAACAGTTGATTAAAACATTGTCCAGCTTTCTTTGACCCATGACTCTCCCCTCGGATTTTCCCCTAGAACCACCGGCTACCAATAAAGATCCCCATCGTGATTATCGCGGACTCGATCGCAGTAAACTCACCCCCATGTATCAGCATTATGTGGAGGTAAAAGAAACCTATCCCAATGCCCTTTTACTCTATCGTGTGGGCGATTTTTTCGAGTGTTTCTTTCAGGATGCGGTGATTATCTCCAGAGAATTAGAATTAGTTCTCACCAGCAAGGAAGGGGGTAAAGGTATTGGGAGAGTCGCGATGACCGGGGTTCCCCACCACGCCCTAGAGCGCTATAGTCGTTTATTGGTGGAAAAAGGCTATGCGGTGGCGATTTGTGACCAAGTAGAGGATTCGACGGAAGCAGCCGCCGAAAAACGGCTAGTAGAACGCGCTATCACCAAACTGCTCACCCCCGGAACCCTCACCGATGAGGGAATGTTAAACGCAAAAAAGAATAATTTTCTGGCCGCAGTGGTGATTACCGGAGAAAATTGGGGATTAGCCTATGCAGATATCTCCACCGGAGAATTCTACACCACCCAAGCCAGCGATTTAACGGCTTTAAGCCTAGAATTAACCCGTTTACAGCCCTCGGAAATCCTTTTTCCCATCAATGCCCCCGATTTAAACCGTATTTTGCGCCCAGGGGAAAAATCTGACCATCTCCCCCCCTGTTTACCCGATAGTTTTTGTTATTCTCTCCGTCCCCAAACTATCTTTACTCTCACAGAAGCGAAAAATCGTCTCCTAATCACCTATAAAATGCGTTCCCTAGAGGGGATGGGCTGCGAACATTTACCCCTCGCTATTCGCGCTGCCGGAGGCCTATTAGAATACATTGAAGATACCCAAAAAGCCAATCAAGTCCCCCTACAACCTTTAAAAACCTACTCTATCTCGGAATTTTTGATTTTAGATGGGCAAACCCGTCGCAACCTTGAAATTACCCAAACGGTGCGCGATGGTAGCTTCTATGGTTCTCTATTATGGGCGATCGATCGCACTTGTACGGCCATGGGTAGTCGCGCTTTACGTCGTTGGTTACTGCAACCTCTCTTAGATTCTCGTGGTATTCGCGCCCGTCAAGATACTATCCAAGAGTTAAAGGATAATCCCTCCTTGCGCCAAGATATTCGGCAAAAATTAAGGGAAATCTACGATATAGAACGTTTAAGCGGTCGTGTTGGCGCAGGAACAGCTAATGCGCGCGATTTACTTTCCCTAGCGGCATCTTTAGTCAAATTAGCCGATTTAGCGGCTTTGGTCGCCTTAGGAAATTCGCCCTATTTGAAAGCTTTACAGCAAATTCCCGCCGATTTAGAAAAATTAGGCCAGCAGGTAATCGCGCATCTGGTGGAATCTCCTCCGCTGCATCTGAAGGAAGGGGGGGTGATTCGCGAGGGAATTGATGCCCAATTGGATGCCCTGCGGCGCGACTATCAGGAAGTAATCGATTGGTTTAAGAATCTGGAGACGACAGAAAAAGAAAGAACGGGTATTAGTAATCTTAAGGTTAATTATAACAAAACTTTCGGTTATTATATCAGTTTACCCCGCAGTAAAGCCGATTTCGCCCCAAAAGATTATGTGCGTAAGCAAACTTTAGTCAATGAGGAACGTTATATCACCACCGAGTTAAAGGAGAAAGAAAATATAATTCTGACGGCAGTAGATGAATTAAATAAGTTAGAATACGAGATTTTTAGCGATTTACGCCGTCAAGTGTCCGAATTTTCCCCAGAAATCCGGGAAGTAGCCACAAAAGTCGCCGCTTTGGATGTGTTGGCCGGATTGGCAGAAATCGCCGTTTATCAGGGATATTGTCGCCCGGAAATCGCGGATGGTCGTCTTATCGATATTAAGGATGGTCGTCATCCCGTGGTGGAACAATCGCTTGGGGCCGGCTTTTTTGTGCCGAATTCGATTAATTTGGGCAATCAGGAGGGTTTAGAATACCCCGACTTGATTATTCTCACCGGTCCCAATGCTAGTGGCAAAAGTTGTTATCTGCGACAGGTGGGATTAATTCAATTGTTGGCCCAAACTGGTAGTTTTGTCCCGGCAAAGTCGGCCAAAATCTCTATCTGCGATCGCATTTTCACCCGGGTGGGGGCTGTAGATGACCTCGCTACCGGCCAATCCACCTTTATGGTGGAAATGAACGAAACTGCCAATATTCTCAATCACGCCACGGAGAGATCATTAGTATTATTAGACGAAATTGGCCGGGGGACAGCCACTTTTGACGGTTTATCCATAGCTTGGTCTGTGGCGGAGTATTTAGCCACGGTACTGCAATCGCGGACGATTTTCGCCACCCACTACCACGAACTGAACGAATTAGCCTCAATCTTAGAGAATGTGGCTAATTATCAGGTAACGGTCAAGGAATTACCCCATGAGATAGTATTTTTGCACCAAGTACGACCGGGAGGCGCGGATAAATCCTACGGTATCGAAGCGGGGAGATTAGCCGGTTTACCAGCTTCTGTGATCGATCGTGCCATGCAGGTGATGGGTCAAATCGAAAAACATAGTAAAATTGCTATCGGTTTGCGTCAGGGAATTAAGAAAATTAAACCGGTTAAGTCAGATAATTCCCCATCTCTCCAGCAGTTAGATATTTTTGATGACAGTAAGTAGTCGTGCAAAGCTCAACTTTGTCTCCTTTGTCTCTCCGTGGTTCACGAAAAGGCTGCATCTCACATTTGCAGAAACACCGACAATCAACAATTATCAGTAACCCTTAAACTGGGACAAATATATGAACAACCGCGTGTAATACCATTTTTCAAAAGTAATGGCAGAGATGGTTAATTGCCCTCACCCCCAACCCCTCTCCCAGAAAGGGAGAGGGGAGTAAGATACCTATAAGCATCCCACCGAAAAACTAATGCGCTCCGGGGTTTGGGGGATTCTACCTCCCAAAAGCTTGAATTGAGGGAAAAAATCGAAAGTAACGCCCGATTTTAGAAGATAGTTTTCCCTTTAAAAATCTTCCTTTTTCAACAATATTAAAACTGTAAAAACTTTTTAATTTGAGTCCAAAGATTGCTAAAAGATTCTTTCATTTCCTCTTTAATTTTCCAGCGTTTAAAGGCTTCTTCATAAGCAATTCCTTGATTTTGAAAAGTTTTCCAAGCTGAGAGAGAAAGAGGTAAACCCATCAGCAAAAAGATATAAATTGCCCAAGAAATTGTTCCCGCACTAATTAAATTAATGGTAAGAAAAAAACTATTAATAATCAGATAGCGAACGGTTTTATGTTTTAGCTCCTCGCGACGAAAGCGATCGAATTCCTGCCGCTTATAACTGAGCATTTTTGACTCTTGCCAGTCCTTTTCCGCTGCTTCTAAGTCTTTAACTTCAATAGCTAAATCGTCGGCAATTTCTAACAACTGTTGACGGGTAATTTCTCCCTTATCCCCTTGACGGGAGATAGCCAAATAGAGAATTTCCTGCACATCCTCTTGACTGTAGGATTGGGGAGGGAAAAAATCGGGGTTTGGCATAGCGATAGAGAAAGAAATAGGTTCCTTCTCTATTATGGGCGATCGATTTAGCGATTGACAGTTAGACGAGACAGGGAGTTTTTAGCTGATTTAACCATGCTTCTAAATCCTGCAAAGAGCGATCGGCATATTGACCGTAACGTTCCCGTTTATTGCGGATTTTTTGGCTAAAATTCGGCAAAATGCCAAAATTTGGCGGCATCGGTTGAAAATGTTTCGGTTCGGCACTGCTGATAAACTCAAATAATGACCCCATCATCGTTGTGGTCGGCAATGTCACCGTTTCTAATCCTAAAACTAAACGAGCGGCATTAGTTCCCGCTAACCATCCCCCAGCAGCCGCAGCCGTATAGCCTTCCGTCCCGATTAACTGTCCTGCCGCTAATAGCGTCGGTCGCGATTTAAACTGGAGACTGGATGATAATAACTGGGGAGAATTGATAAAGGTGTTTTTGTGCATCACCCCCATGCGGACAAATTCGGCCTTTTCTAACCCCGGAATCAGACGGAAAACTCGTGTTTGTTCACCCCATTTTAAATTAGTTTGAAATCCCACCATATTCCACAATTGCCCCGCTTTATCTTCCATTCGCAACTGTATAACTGCGTAGGGACGTTGATCCGGATATCTGGGATCCGCTAATCCCACCGGTTTCAGGGGACCAAAACGCATGGTATCTTCTCCCCGACAGGCTAATTCTTCGATTGGTAGGCAAGCCTCGAAAAATTTGGCATTTTCTCGCTCAAAATCCTTTAATTCTGCCTGTTCTGCCTGTTTTAGTTCTTGCCAGAAATGCAGGTATTGTTCCCGATCCATGGGACAATTGAGATAGGCGGCCTCACCTTTATCGTAACGGGAGGCCAGAAAAGCGATCGATCGATCGATCGATTCCCCTAGAATAATCGGACTAGCGGCATCAAAAAAGCTCAGATAGTCCAGACCCGTGAAATTTTGCAGATCCGCGGCTAAAGCAGCACTGGTTAACGGTCCAGTGGTTAAAACGACGATACCATCCCGGGGAATTTCCGTGATCTCCTGACGTTTTAAGGTGATTAGAGAGTGGTTAGCCAGCATTTCCGTCAAATTTCGACTAAAGACCCCTCGATCGACCGCTAAAGCCCCTCCTGCGGGGACACTGTGCTGATCGGCCTGGGCAATAACTAGAGAATTTAAGCGTCGTAATTCTTCATGGAGTAACCCGGTGGCGCGATCCACCGCCATGGCACCAAAGGAGTTACTACAGACTAATTCGGCTAAAAATTGGCTATGGTGGGCGGGACTAGAGCGAATTGGGCGCATTTCGTACAGGATCACGGGAATACCTGCTTGGGCTATCTGCCACGCCGCCTCAGTCCCCGCTAATCCTCCACCAATTACATGAATAGGGCGATCGATCATAGTTGGGAGAAAATGGCTAGAGTAGGATTATTTTAGCGTCAGTTCCGAGTCACCAAAAAATAAGCTGCCCGGACATTTAAATTGCTTATAGCGGTTCTCGCATCTGCGAGGCACACTTTAACCTTTGTTGATTAAGCTTTTCAGGATTGAGAATGTACCTCTTGTGAACAGGAAAC
>MTBT01000206.1:24690-25178 GCA_002282935.1 Microcystis sp. LSC13-02
AACAATTGACAAAAATCGCCAAATGTCTTTCTCTATAAGAGTTTCATTCCTTATAATCCTGTCCGTTGCATAGGACAAACCGAAGAACCAGATTTCTTTTCAGATATTACCGTTGTTTTTTCAGGGCTTTTCGTCTTTGTTTGGCGGTAGTTTTTCTTTTTTTCACTACTTCTAAATAACTTTTTCTGGCTAGGAGACGATAGGTTCTCGGTTTTTGAACAAGTTTTCCTTTTAAAGTTTCCTAGAGAATATCAATAATTTTTTCGGTTTGTTTTCTTCCTTGATTTAACAGGTTTAAATCGGTAGGATAACTAATATCTGCGGGGGCACAACTGGCATCTAAAATTAATTTGCCTCGATTTTCGGGTTGACTTTGGGTTTCACTTTCTAATTTTTTTGGCTCTTCGTTACTCTTTATGCTAAATCAACAGACAAGATGCCAAGATAACATACTTCTAACCCAAAAATTCTGAAAGTTTCTAAAGCCA
>MTBT01000207.1 GCA_002282935.1 Microcystis sp. LSC13-02
CTGTATAGATTTCAGCTACTTTTAGGCGTAGGCACTCTCATCGAATTTTATTTTAAGTTAATTATTTGCATAACAATTACCGAAGAGCCAGCATAAGAAACATTTGACAAGGAGGAATAAACGATGATTTATCCACAATATAAAATTATAAAAACTGCCTTATTAGTTGTCTGTTTAGCTATTATTTTCGTCGGTTCTACTAAACAATTTTGGCCGATAACCAGTTGGTCGCTATATTCTCGCTATCGTCCTTCATTTCCCTCATCTTCAGCTACTTCATTTCAAGTAATAGTATTCAGTAACACCAATCAAGTCTATGAGATACCCCTGAAAGATATTTTATCAGATGAACACCTAGATAAGCTGACCATGCCGTTAATTCAAAAAATTGTCGATCAAGATGAAAAAAATTCATCAAAAAAATCTCTGGTTAATTTAATTCAAAAAACTCTGCCAACTGTTGACATTAATAAGATTGAAATATGGGAATTACAGTGGACAGTAAATCCCCTATATCTTCCTCCTTTAGACCATGAACATCCTAAGCAAAAAGACTTAAGAAGCACCATAGTAATTGATGGATAAATAGCTTATCATATCAGGTTTATTTTATGTCAAAATTTTCTTGGGTTCAAAAACTTAATATCTCAATAGACAAATGGTTAACTTACCCCGAAAAAAATGCGGCTGGCCGACTTGGGCTTTTCCGGATTATCTTTGCTATTTTCTATCTTTGGTTCATGAGTTTTCATTCTGCTATTAAGTTAAGCTATGTACCAATTTCTTTGTCCAGAACTGAGTTTTTATTTACCTTTGACAATTTCTTAAAATTTCTTCCTTCCCAGACTTGGGTAGTCTTAGAAACCATTGTTGTTGCCTTATTGATTCTTTTATTTATTGGATATAGAGTTCGGATTGTAACCTTACTCTTACTAATTTTTGGAACTGTTCTGGAAAGCTTTTATTATAAATTAGCGAATGAAGACTCTACCGTTATGCTCGTTTTTTATATTCCTTTATTCATGTTTCTGAGTAATCGATGGGGGGATACTTATTCCCTAGATTCACTGTTAAAAAAACGTTCAGGACATATCCCTATTAATCCCTCTGATTCATCTCCTCCTTATAGTGTTCCAATTCGCAGTTTATTAGTGATTTTATGCTTATTGTGGTTCTTTACGGGAATGTGGAAAGCAATAGGAGGGGCTTGGTTTGGTTATCCACAACTAATGTCGAATCATATTCTGATAAGAAGCATCGAGTCAAGTCTTTTCAACTTACCCCTTAATCCTGTTTTATTTTGGGTAGCAAATCATCCTCTAGTGGCTTACGGTTTACAAGTCTTCATTGTTATTTTTGAAGTCCTCTTTATCTTAGCTTTGATTCATCCTAGATTGCGATATCTTTTTTTGTCTCTAGCCTTAATTTTTCACGCCATGAATGCCCTTTACTTTGTGATCACTTTTACGAACATCATAATTATTTATCTCTTATTTTTTGATTGGCAAGAATTGAGAGAAAGGCTGTTTCCATCTCCGATTAATCTGTTTACGGGTATTCCAGTTTTATGGCTTAAAGGAATAACTTTAGGATTAGCTGTCTTGTTGAGTATTCTCTGGAATGCTAATAATGGAATTAGAAATTTAATCAATTTTAGAGAATGGTTAAATTGGCACGGAATTTTCTATTTTGTACTTCCCTTAGCTATAATTTGGTTTTTTATTAATGTTTCAAAAATTATTCATTCACTGACAATAATGACCAAAACTAAAGTTAAGAAAAGATGAGTTAGTTAAGAATGTAAAAATTCATTAACAATTCAGACAAACCTTATTCAATCTCTAACCAAAGTTATCATGATGCTCAATCTACTTAAATCTACCTCTTTGTCCGAAAATAAACAAGGAACTCTCCCTGATTTTATTATTATTGGGGCAATGAAATCTGGAACAACTAGCCTACACTATTACCTCAACTGTCACCCAGAAATTTATATGTCACGGGAGAAAGAACTCAGGTTTTTTGTAGAGTCTAACAACTGGACTAAAGGTATTGAATGGTATAAATCTCAATTTATAGGTAACGCTAAAATCTCTGGAGAAGCTTCACCTGCTTATACAAAATATCCCATTTTCAGAGGAGTTCCTGAAAGAATGCACTCTGTTATTCCTCATGCTAAATTAATTTATGTTGTTCGAGATCCCATTGAGAGAATTATTTCCCATTATGTTCATAGATATGCCAGTGGAACAGAGGATAGAACCTTAGCAGAAGCGTTGATGAATTTTAAAAATGAATCCTATAACTTTTATGTTTCTCGTAGTCAGTATTATCTGCAGATAGAGCAGTATCTACAGTATTATTCACCCAATAACATTCTAGTCATCTCCTCTGAAGAATTATCAAACATACCTCAAAAGACTCTACAAACTATTTTCAAGTTCTTAGAAGTGTCGGACAATCCTGAATTCATTAAATGTCAAAAAAAAATACATACATCTATTAAAAAACGGAGAAAAACAAAGTTAGGTAATCAGATTACAAGCTTACCGATTATGTCAATAATTGATCATCTTCCCTCTAGCTGGAAATACTATCTGAATAAGTTAATTTATTTTCCTTTTTCCACCCCCATCAAAAAACCACAGTTATCAAAGGATTTAAGGATTCGATTAATCGATTATTTACAAGAAGATATAAATCAATTACGCACTTTTACTGGGAAAGATTTTAATGAGTGGTGTCTTTAGAGTAGAGGAGCGAAAAAACTTCGGGATTCTTATTCATCTTTACTCAACTTTCTCCTAAGACCAATGAAAAAAATCAAAAAAGAAGATTCATTTTCTGAAAAATTAGCCAAACTACTAGATGCCATTCAATTATATCTGCCCTCCGCTTATGGAGGTTGGGAAAATAGAGAGCTTTGGCAAGATATTAATACCTATTGTTTATTTTTAGGTTATCCCCGAAGTGGACATAGTTTAATTGGTGCATTACTTAACGCTCATCCTAATATTGTTATTGCTCATGAATTGGGTGATTTAAAGTATGCCTACTTAGGGTTTAAACGAGAGCAACTTTATTATCTTTTGATGAAAAAAGCGGAATTATCAGCCGAAAAAGAGCGTAAATTGGGAGGTTATAATTATTATGTACCCAAGCAATGGCAAGGCAAATTTACTTCAATAAAGGTAATTGGGGATAAACAAGGAGAGGGAACAACCTTAAGGATTCAAGTCAATCCTCTTTCTTTAGAACGTTTACGTCAGACTATCAATGTTCCCATTAAATTTATTCATATTATGAGAAATCCCTATGATAATATTACTACTATGTCTAAGAAAACATCTAAGCTGGATTATGATTTATTAAAAAGTATTGATCACTATTTTTTTCTATGTGAGGCGATCACCCAACTTAAGACACAGCTTGCTCCCCATGAAATCTATGAACTTAAACACGAGTTATTTTTGGAAAATCCTCAAATTTATCTCAAAGCAATTTGTGATTTTTTAGGAGTTGAGACAACCCAAGAATACCTAGAAGATTGTGCTAAAATCGTCTATAAGTCTCCCAATAAAAGCCGTCACAGTATTGCTTGGAATCCTGAACAAATTGAGCAAGTCCAAACAAAGATTAATCAGTATTCATTCTTGTCAGGTTATACTTATGATAATTAATCGGATCTGTTTATAATTTTAAGGATAAGGATTATTTGTAAAAAATATGTTTCTTTTTCATTCTTTATAAACATCTTGGCGATGTCTAATTCTGGTGATTTTTATTATTTTATCATGATCATCTATTGTGTAAACAATGCGATAATCACCGACACGAACCCGATATAATTGATCTTCTCCTTGTAGTTTAACAACACCAGAGGGACGAGGATCTTGCTGTAGTTTATCAAGACTTTCACCCACCCGTTGCTTAACCGAAGGGGGTAATTTTTTGAATTCTTTGGCTGCAGAAGTTTTAAATTGAATTCGATAATTATTCATTGAGTGTATTTTCTGTTTCTAATTCTTGTTTTAACTCATCCCAAGAAATTTCTAATTCATTTTCCCGACTACGAGAGACTAAAATATCTGAAAAATCTTCCCAAAGTTCTCCCCATTCTTCTAAGTCAATGAGGACAGCTTTCTTTTCACCTTTTTCATTAATTACAAAGTTAATTCCTTTCATAATTGTTTTAAAAACGGAACCGTACACCTAATTGTACCATAAATCTGAGATACTCCCATCAATAACTATTCCTCTTCTAAACCTAATCCTAACGCCTGTAAGCGTTCAGCTAGTCGGTCTGCACGTTTTTTCTCTTTATCCGCACGTTTTTTCTCTTTATCCGCACGCTGTTTTTCTTGACGCATTTGAGACTCTAACTCAACGGTTGTTAAAAACTTCTCTCCATCGGGACGATACAATTCTAAGCTTGATTCATTCCAGATAAAACGCACTCCTAAACGAGGACTTGTCCAGTCATTGATGGGGATAATTTCTGCTAAATTTTCTCCCTGTCTTTGCCATCCTTGTAAACGACAGCGCATCGGATTATATAAATAGTATTCTTCTACCCTATAAGTGTCATAAAACTCTAATTTTCGACTCATTTCTGCTTTTGTATTCTTCGGTGATAGAATTTCAAAAACCACTTGAGGAGCGATATTTTCTT
>MTBT01000208.1 GCA_002282935.1 Microcystis sp. LSC13-02
TTCATCGTCATAAAAGCCGAGCTAAAGGCGATTAGCTCATTTAAGGGATAACTTCGACTCTCAACCCGCAAGCTCAGTAATTGCTTCTCAAGAGATTCAATTTCTTGGATGAGCAATCCTAACTTTGGTGGGTTGAGAATGACCTGAGCAGCGATCGCCTCAGCAATTTCATCAAAAGCGATCGCGGTTCGTTGTGCGATCGCTTGTAATTCAGGTAAAAACTTTTGTCGTATCGGTTCAGGAAGCGGTTGCTCTAGCCCATCTTGTAAAGCATCCAGTTGAGCCCAGAGTTTTTGTTCGTAGCCGATGGAGAAATTCCAAAAATTTTGGTGTTTGGTTGCTAAAACTGTGGAAATTTGTTCGAGACTGGCAATCTTAACCGAGGCTGGATGTTTGGCAATCGCCACTGTAATTGCCTGCTTCAGTTGGGCGATATCTGACGGTGGTATCGTATCCTGAAAATAGCCTGACAGCAGTTTTTGATATAGCTGTCCCATTTTCTTAAAAGTCACAGAAAAATCTGTTTCCAGTTCGTTTGTAGCCGATTCTGTCATAAATACAGTGGTCAGCAACACCCCCAGAAACGCACCTACGGGAACTGAAATCAGTGCGGCCCGAATTCCTTGCTCGAAAAAAGGAAAAATATCCTTCCCGATGGCATCGGCTGCTACAATCGCACCGATGCGAGCGATGGGTGTAAACCCCAGCCAAGCACAACTGAAGTAGGCGAAAAAATAAGCCAGACTGCTACTAAAAGGATTATAACCAAAGGACTTGACCAACAGGTAAATACAGAGAATCGTCAAACTCAACGAAACAGTTGCCGCACAACCGATCGCGATCGCTCGACCCCGTGTCGGTTGAATGACAGTGACCACTGCACCTATTATCACAATATCTGCAACTTTTTCGTAAGCAGAAGGATAGGGAAACTCGATGTGACGAATAATAGCCAGTAACAAACCAATAACCACGCCAAGACTGACAATTTCTATCAGGCGTTTTAGGGATATAGGGACCCATTTGGGAAAGGTAATCAGGTGTCTTCGTCTGAAAGTTGCAGTTACTTTCGTTTTATCGATTATCCTGCCTCGTAATCCCTCGCATTGTTGGATAAATCGAGATACAAGTTGAATAAATTGATAAAACTGTAGTGATTCTTGAAGATCATACCGGTCAATTTCTCCACTTGTTCGGAGATGATCAAGTTTACCCCCAATATTCGCTAAATCTTCTTCTAATTCTGTAAGGTAAGGGGTAGCTAAGATTTTTTTGGCGTTACTCAGATCCCTCAAGCTATCAAAGCTGTCGGTAAGATGAGTCGCCAATTGGTGAAATTCATCCCTGAACTGATGCACTAAATTTTGTTCCTGCTTTTCGCCCTTAAAAGCCATCAGATCAGCTAATTGTCGAGTCAATTGGTTCTGAATTGCCAAGATTTCACTCCAATTTTCTGCCACCAATATCTCACTACCGAATTCATGGGTTGCTTTTGTGAGTGTTGAAAGGCTAGTTTGTGTTGATTTTTTAATCTGATTGAGTAAGTTAAGCTCGTTCTGCTCAATAGAAAGAGGATAATCCCGCTCCTCGACCTCAGTTTTTAAGTGGCGATCGAGGATTTTTTGGAACAAGTGCGGTATATCTTGAAGGATTCCCATCAAGTTCCGGTTGAGATCGGATCGAGTATTCTGGGGCCAAAATAGTAAGGCCACAGCAATTCCCACAGCGATTCCGATCCAGTTATCGATCAGGCGCGATCGCAAATAGAGCCAGATATTTTGTTGTGCTGATGTTCCTACCACTCTCATGGCAATTAAAGCGCCCAGTAGTGTGGCTTGGGAATAAGCGGCTTGCCATCGGTAAGTTTCACAGATCAGGGCGGCTAAAATGTAGGTGAGAGAGGGAATGACAAAAAAACTTGAGCCTTGGATTCCGTAGGCGTTCACCAGGATAGCGGCAATGATTCCCCCCAAAGCACTTCCCCCCAAACGCCCCAAACCTGCGGCGATCGCACCTCCCATCGATGGCTCAATCAGTACAGATACATACCCAAAGACGGGATAGACAAAGTTGTCTAATACATTTCCTCGGTGCCAAAAGAAACTCGTTAAGAGAGCAGCACCCAGGGAAAACTTCAATCCCTGTCTGATCATTAGCCCGTTTTTACTGTCCAAGGTATCTCTATATCCTTTTTCGACTTACTCATTGTTACCCATTAATCGCTCGCTCAATCCCATATAAAATCAGTGCCAAAAACGTCACCAACCAAAACCAAAGCTGAGGAGGCTCACTATGGATCAAGATTACTAAGACAAACGCTGCGGCGATAATCCACCACTTAAACCACCAAGTCCACCATTGAGAACGTCTTTTCGGATTTTCCATATTACGTTTAACCGTTTATTCCAGTCTTTGTTTCTTTAAGCTACTTGCGAGCGCAAGATTGTGGTTAACGTTGGTACACCCCTGTAATCCAGCGAAAAGCAGGGGTTATATAACTCACTAAAGAACGCTCTTCCACCACAGCATGGACATCTGCGGTAGTCCCGTTGGTAATTGTTTGGGGCGCTCCCTTGGCTTGGGTCCAGTAAAAACCACTCGGTGTATTGCGATCGACCTTCAGCGCTAAAGTGGCTTTGATAACACTTGCATTGACGGGTATAGGCTTATCGCGATCGTCTTCATCTCTACCCAGAAACAGCTTGCTGGCGAGTTCATTACTTCCGACTAGATTTGCCAGTTCTGCCACAGTTACCGGCTGCTGATCGACGGTAATGACCTTAGCGACGATACCCCCATAGCGTTCGCGATCATAGAGATCGGGAACGACCTCTACTTCCTTGCCCGGTTCTAATCTTTTGGCATCACCACTCTTAAACAATGCCACCACGCTGGTTTTGGCCTTTAGATTGGAGACTTCTAACGTACCTATGCGCCCCCCCGGAGCCAGGACTTCCCCTGGATTAACAGATAAGTCTAAAATCTGGCCGTTGTACAGACTCACTACATTTTTGTTGGCTTGAATAGTGGTTTTTAACGTATTAATCTCTCGTTGCTGGTCAGCGATCGCATTGTAACGAAGAATATCACTGCCTGTATCTTGGAGGTCTATTTGCCGTTTTTCTGTGTTTAGTATATTATTCTGTGCTGTCAATGCGTTCATCTGCGCTCGCAGGCTTTCATCAACCCCCTTAAGGCGATCGAGTTCTATTTGGACGCGATTGATACTATTAGAAGCCTCTAGATTATTGAACTGAAATAAATAGGAGGGAAAATCTAGCTTGGCGACAGCCCCCTCTTCGATAAGTTTATCGTAGGCGGCTAGTCTTTCATCCGTTGAGTTCTGGAAATTTTTAAGATATCGAGCATGGGAGAGATAGGCTTCTCGCTGTTTTTGATTACTGGATAATTGAACTTGAAGTGCTTTAATCTGAAGCTGATTCGCCTTTTGCTGGCGCTCTATTGAGGCTGCATTCAATTGGCGACGACTCACTTCAATAGAGTCAACTCTTTCATCCTGCTGCTTGAGATCTGCTAGTCTATCCTTTTTATCTTTTAATTCTGTTTCTAATTCAGGAAACTCTAAAGTTGCCAGTAATTGCCCTTTTTTGACAGAATCTCCGGGTTGAATCAGGAGGGTTAACACCCGTCCACCTTGACGGGGTTCGATATTAACAATAGAACGAGGAATCAAAATTACCGCTCGTCCCTGAACAGGAGTCGGAATCTTGCCAACTATCGCCCAATAACTCAGTCCTCCGAGCAAAAGACCCACAGGCATTAAGCGCAGGATTATCTCCCCTAATCTTCCTGTTGGCTCCGAATATTTAGACGTTTTTTCTGAATCAATTTTAGAATCAATTCCCGTTTTTATTTGCTTATTATCCTGATGTTCTATCCTAGCCTGCGTTGTTTTCTTCGCACCCATATCTGGCTGCTGATAATTCTGATCAGACATAGATTCAGCTTGATTTTTTGCCATTGTACTGAAATGAGTAAAAATCACTTAATTTGTAACATTATAAACATTCAGAGGATATTACTTTAGATTAGGAAAATCCTCTGAAAAAATCGCTCAAGCTATTTTTGAGACAGGATGACTAGGGTACGTCGAAAGATTTACCGAAGGCTCAAACCTTTAAAATTTCGTGTAAGAAAGATAATAAAGTAGTACGCTTGATGTGAGCTAAAACAACCTAATAGGCATCAAGTATTTGAGTCCAACACTCCCAATAGAGAGATAATCTATCGAACGAGGTTACACCAATCCAGCTTTTAACTTACATAAGGCCTATAGTTTCATTGTAACCGTTCAGAGGGGGGATGTCAAGCCGCCAGTGGCATTGACTCTGTGGAAGGACTCTCCTGGGGCAGCAGAGAAGGAGAAGCACTGCCTTTCCTAGAGGCATGGATGCTACTCTCTCACAGTAGCCGCTCTTTTCTACGTCTTTTTAGATTACTAGATTTTGTCCCCCCTTGAACGGTTACTTCAAGGGAGAAAAAGCGATCGGGCTATAATAGAGAAAATTTCACTTTAACTTGAGAGAAATTCATTATGACAGCCACTATTGAAGACATTCGGGCAATACTAAAGCAATTAGCTCAATCCCAACAAGAGTTATCCCAAGCTCAAAAAGAAACGGATAAACAAATTAACAGAGTTAGTCAGCAGATTGGGGAGTTGGGCAATCGTTTAGGAGAGTTTGTCGAGTGGCAAGTACGTCCTGCGGTGGTGCGTCTGTTTCAGGAGCGGGGTATTGATGTCCATGAGTTTCACCCTGGTATTTCGGTAAAACGGG
>MTBT01000209.1 GCA_002282935.1 Microcystis sp. LSC13-02
ACATTTTAGCATATATTTGATAAATGCGCTAGTATTTAACGGTAAAGCCGTCGTAGAACGACGGGGTTTCAGACCCAAAATTTTCGATGATGACCCTGACGTTGGACAATAACGATCGAGTTTCCCAGTTCTACTTTTTCTAAAACCTGAATAAAATGTTCTTGTGCTTGGGTATAGCTAGTATAGGTGGTGGGGATGGCCATTAATCAACTCCGCAGTCAAAAAATTAATCAATGGGTGCGTTAACCAAGAGTAACGCACCCCAAAGAAATTACACCGAAGTTAAGGTTTTCTCCGCGCTAATTTGCGCTTCGGGACTATCCGCTTCCGAGGGGGGAACCACTTGCCAGAATTGACCGAGATAGCTATCCCAATTAGCTAAAATTAACTTACCCTTGGGGCTATTAGTGCGTTCTACATGGGCCTCAATTAAAGATTTTAACTGTTCCGCACCGGCAGCCGTGCCAACCCGTTGAATCTTGACAATTTCGGGGTTAAGTTTCTCCGGTAGGGATTGGTCGAGGATATAAGCTAATCCCCCTGTCATCCCGGCGCCGACGTTGCGACCGACGGAACCAAGCACAACAATTACCCCACCGGTCATGTATTCACAGAGGTGATCCCCGGCCGCTTCGATAACTGCTTTCGCGGTGGAATTGCGGACAGCAAAGCGTTCACCAGCGCGACCATTAGCGTATAATACCCCACCGGTGGCCCCGTAGAGACAGGTATTACCGATAATAGCGTTATCTTCGGGCTGATAATTGGCGTTTTGGGGCGGTACGATGACAATTTCGCCGCCGTAGATGCCTTTACCCACATAATCGTTAGCTTCTCCCTCTAAATGGAGATTGACACCGGGTAAATTAAATGCTCCGAAACTTTGACCAGCTGCACCCTGGAAATTGAGCTTAATTTCGCCTTCAAAGCCATCATTACCGTATTTTTGGGCAATTACCCCCGCAATTCTCGCCCCGACGGAGCGATCGGTATTGACAATCCTGTAGGTTTTGCTGACGGTTCCCTGTTGCTCGATCGCCTGTTTAATCTCGCTATCTGCTAGAATCTCGTCATCGAGAACAGCGCCGTTACTATGTACTTCCTCGTGCTGCAACCAAGAGCGATCGCTGCGGCCAGCGGGTAAATTTAACAAACAATCGAGATTGAGGGATTCTGTCTTAGTTAAACGAGCATCGGAGCGCACTTTTAACAGATCTGCCCGGCCAATCACCTCATTTAAACTGTGATAGCCTAATTTCGCCAATAATTGCCGCGTTTCCTCAGCCACCAAAGTGAAGAAATTGACCACATGAGCGGGAATTCCGGGAAAACGAGCGCGGAGACGTTCCTGCTGGGTAGCGACTCCCACAGGGCAATTATTCGTGTGACAGACGCGGGCCATGATACACCCCTCGGCAATCATGGAAATGGAACCAAAACCGAATTCCTCCGCACCCATCACGGCAGCCATGAGGATATCCCAACCGGTTTTTAGTCCTCCATCTGCGCGCAAAATCACCCGATGACGCAGTTGATTTTCCATTAACATCCGATGCACTTCCGTCACTCCCAATTCCCAGGGACTACCCGCGTGTTTGATCGAACTTAGGGGTGATGCACCTGTACCACCATCGTGACCAGAAATCTGGATAATATCAGCGTTAGCTTTGGCAACTCCGGCCGCAATTGTGCCGATACCGATCTCGGCCACTAATTTGACGGAAACTTTGGCCCGGGGGTTAATTTGGTGTAAATCGTAGATTAATTGCGCTAAATCTTCGATCGAGTAGATATCGTGGTGAGGAGGGGGAGAAATCAAAGTTACTCCCGGTTTTGAGCGCCGTAACATGGCAATATAGGAACTGACTTTTTTCCCCGGTAATTGACCTCCTTCTCCCGGTTTTGCTCCTTGGGCCATTTTAATCTCTAGCTGTTTTCCACTCATTAAGTATTCGGGGGTGACTCCAAAACGTCCCGAAGCTATCTGTTTAATGGCAGAATTAGCCGTATCACCGTTTTTTAAGCCGTTTAGATGGGGCATAGTCACAGAATGTCCTTCTGTATCCACATCGCTTAAGCTGGTGTAACGGATCGGATCTTCTCCCCCTTCTCCGGAATTGGACTTACCTCCGATGCGATTCATGGCGATCGCTAGGGTTTCGTGTGCTTCCCGTCCCAAGGCACCGAGGGACATTCCCCCTGTGCAGAAGCGTTGCAGGATACTTTCGAGCGATTCTACTTCTTCGATGGCAATTGAGGCTCGATCGCTGTTAAATTCTAATAGATCGCGCAATGCAGTAACGGGTCTTTGCTGTAAGATTTGACGATAGGTTTCGTAATGGTCATATCCCTGTCCGTTGGAGTGAGCGGCCACTGCTTTATGGAGTGCTTTCGCCATTTCCGGGGAATTCATGTGGTATTCTCCCCCCGGACGGTAGTTGACAAAACCGTAGTTTTCTAGTTTTTTGGCCGTAAGATTGGGGAAAGCTTGACTGTGGAATGCGATCGCTTCTTGTCCCACCTCCGCAATGCTTAAACCCCCGACGCGACTGGTAGTACCGTTAAAAGCTAGTTTAACTAAATCTGCCGATAATCCGATCGCCTCGAAAATTTGCGCCCCATGGTAGGAAGATAGGAGAGAAATACCCATTTTCGAGAGGATTTTCAGTAATCCTGCTTCTACGGATTTGCGGTAATTAATTAGGGCTTTTTCGAGGCTAATAGCTTCTAATTTGCCGTTTTCCATCAATTTCTGCGTTTTTGGCTCGATCCACCACTGGGCGATCGTTTCTAACGCAAGATAGGGACAGACTGCGGAAGCGCCATAACCAATTAGACAAGCGAAGTGATGGGTACTCCAACATTGGGCCGTGTCGATAACGATCGAAGCTTTTAAACGCAAGTGTGAGCGAATCAGGTGATGATGGACTGCACCAACAGCTAATAAGGGGGGAATATAGCTAGTTTTTTCGTCAATAGGAGCAGTTCTGTCACTGAGAATTAAAATTTCCGCTCCCGATTCTACTTTCTTGGCGGCCTCAGCGCACAAATTAGCGATCGCAGTTTCTAATCCCCCCGGTCCGGTGGTCAGATCATAAAGGGTAGAAAGTTCGGCTGTTTTGTAGCTAGAGGTTTTAACTTTGGCTAATTCAGCATTATTGAGCAGGGGAGAGTCTAATTTCAGTAAATGTGCGTCATCAACCCCTAATTTAAGTATATTGCCCCGTCGTCCCAGATACATAGTCAGGGACATGACTAAACTTTCCCGTAAAGGATCGATGGGAGGGTTAGTAACTTGGGCAAAACGTTGTTTAAAGTAATCGTAGAGAAGATGGGGTTTACTGGAGAGGACCGCTAGGGGAGTGTCATCACCCATACAGAAAGTCGGTTCTTTTCCCTGTTCTGCCATGGGGACGATAATCATATCCACATCTTCGGCAGTATAACCGAAAGCGGTTTGCCGGGGAAGGAGATTACTAGGAGCGGGAATGTCGATCGCTGTTTCTTTGTCAATAAAGGTGCGTTGGGATTTCACCCATTCACCGTAGGGATTAGATCGGGCAATTTCCTGTTTAATCGGCCAATTACGCTTAATTTCGCCTTTTTCTAGGTCCACTGCGATCATTTGACCGGGGCCGAGACGACCTTTTTCGATAATGGTGGTTTCATCAAGGGGAATAGTTCCCGCTTCCGAGGAAACGACGATATAACCCGTGTTAGTAATGCTATAACGGGCCGGTCGCAAACCGTTGCGATCTAAACAAGCGCCGACGATTCCCCCGTCACTGAATACCAGTAAAGCTGGACCGTCCCAGGGTTCCTGTAAACCGCTATAGTATTCGTAAAAGTCGATAATTTCGGGATAATCCTGTAAATCCGGCTGATTATTGTAGGCCTCCGGCACTAGGATCATAGCTGCTTCTAGGGGACTGCGACCGGTTCTCACCAATAATTCTAGGGCGCTATCGAGGTTATAGGAGTCGCTGTTAGCGGGGTTAACAATGGGAGTCAGGGATTGTAATTCTTCGTGGGTCCAACCTTCCGTTTCTAAAGCGGGTTCCCGGGCCGACATCCAGTTAATATTGCCTAAAAGGGTGTTAATTTCGCCGTTATGACCCAATAAGCGCATCGGTTGAGCGAGAGGCCATTTTGGTTGGGTATTGGTGCTAAAACGTCGGTGATAAATAGCGAATTGACTGCTATAGGCGGGATTTTGCAGGTCTAGATAGAATTCTCGCAGGATTTCGCCCCGTACCATGCCTTTATAGACAATGGTGCGACAGGAAAAGGAACAGAAATAGAAATCATCGGCCAGTTGCTTACCGACTTCAGAACGGGCAATATAGAGTAGGCGATCGAATTGAGAACCGGCTAAATCGGGGGAAGTAACCAGAATTTGCTCGACAAAGGGTTGATTTTCCCTTGCTTGTCGGCCGAGGGTTTCAGGACGGACGGGAACGGTACGCCAACCTAAAATCTTAATATTATATTTATTGACAATTTCCTCGATATGTGCTTTAGCGTCGGCGCGTTCTTGGGTTGCTTGGGGAAGAAAGACCATACCCACCCCTAGACGCTCAGATTCTGGAATATTTAAGCCATTTTCGGCGAACCAAGGAGCGAGGATAGCTCTAGGGATAGCGGTCATTATACCAGAACCGTCACCGGAATCCTGATCGGCGCTGCAGCCTCCCCGGTGTTCCAAACAAGCGAGTGCCGAAAGTGCCTGTTCAATCAGTTGATGGCTACCCGAACCGCGCACATCGGCAATAAAACCGACTCCGCAAGCGTCCCGTTCCTCTACGAGCCATGGGGGACCCCAATAGGGATCGATTTGGTGTATATTGTCGATTTTTAGGTTATTTTGTTGCGCCATAGAAGTTATCCTTACGGTCGTCGTCTAGAAGGGTGGGATAGTTGGTCTGCTGAAAGGGTCAATCTAGAATAGAATTTTTTTTGATCTTGCCGTTTCGATTGTCGCTGATTTTTCCTAATTTTTGCCTGTTGCCATCTTTATCTTGGCCAGTCTGAGGAATCACAGGTGATCTACCATGATATAGTAGCTCTCAGGAATTGTCATCGAAAATCCCCCAGGAAGGATGGGGGGGAGAAACCTTGTTAGGTGCTTATTTTGGCAGAATATTGTCAGATTATAAATATTATTGGAGCAATGGGGTCAAATTCAGGACAAGACTTTAGCCAAAGAGGCAGGTAAATCGGCTAATTTTTCTACTACTGTCACCCCAGCTTCTTGAAAATGACGTAAGCTATCTTTTCTGGTATTCTTAGCGGCAACAGAGTAGGAAAGTTGGTTAGAAATAATTGTTTCTGTATCGCCGAAATTGGTTTCAATCGCTGCATTTAACCCCACAAGATAGGCAATCACTGGTTTTTCGATCGCCGAGGCAATATATTTGGCTGCCTCGATTTCGGCCTTTCCCCCCACCTGACTGACGAGGAGAATTGCCTCGGTATTTTCATCTTCCTCAAAAACCTGCAACCATTGGGACAAATTGGAGCCAATAATGCCGTCAGTACCCAAATTTACCGCCATAGATTCACCATACCCCGCTGCTGTTAAAGTTTTCGCCACTTCATCCCCTATGCGATCGCCGCGGGTGATCAGACCGATTGTCCCCGATTGATAAAAACTGGGTTCACAAATACCCAACCAAAGATAATTGGGAATAATTACACCCTGGCTGCCGGGGCCGAGAATTAATGTCCCGGTGGTACTAGCTATCTTTAATAATTCCACCAGATCCAAGGGGGGAACTCCGGGGGTGACGATAATTAATTGGGGAATTGCTGCTGCGATCGCTTCTAAGGCCGCATCTAGGACTTGATTGGGGGGGACTAAAATTAAACTGGTCTTGATTTCTCCGGCTTCAGCAACGGCCTCGGCCACTAGATCAAACACTGGTATCTCTGCGATTATCTCACCACTGCAGCCACTAGCCACTCCCGCTACTAAACAGGTTCCCTGAGCTTTCAATCGTGCCGCATAATATTTGCCTAGGGGTCGATCGATCCCTTGCATAATTATCTGATCTTTATCTGTCCATTTCATATATTAAGTGTTGGGGTGTTAGGGTGTTAGGGTGTTGGGGTGTTGGGGGATCAGTTGAAATTCCCCCATTCCCCCATCTCCCCATTCTCCCATTTCCCTGCTAGGCTAATTTAATTGCTTCAGTGATTACCTCTTCTAAAGACTCTAACCAATGAAAGTTAACATCGGTTAAACTCTGGCTAAGATCGATCGCTTTGCTGTCAGCTAGGACGCGAAAAATTATTTGTGGTACGGTGGGATTGAGAAAAGATCTGGGTTGCAAGGTTTGTCTTTCCTGTCGGGTGGCCCGGATTGTTCTTTCGCCGCTGCTCCGGCTGGGTGATAATGGGCTATAACTGCGGTAGTAATTGCTAATACTCTCGATCGCTTTTTGGCCAAAGTCGGGATAACTGATAATATCAACGATAACCACTTTTAAATTAGGCAATAGTTGGAATTGTTGCAGACCGGCCTCTATTTGCTCGTTTAATTGCTCTAATTCTAGTCTTTCCTCCAGTATAAGCCATGCTGCCAGTTTTGCCCCCTTGCTGGCTAAGGCATCCCAGACAGTGGACATTAAACCCTGGCCATTACTGATCATCGCTATTAGGCCAGTTTGATCAATTATCGACCAAGGGGATTGTAATTGGGGTGGGGTCAAAGCTAGAAGATCGAGATGTCTAGCTAAAGCGGCATCATTAACACTTATTTTGCCATCTAGGGCCATCACTTCCCCAACTTCGTTGATACCCAGGGGATTAATCTCGATAATATCGAGATCTTTGCTGACAAAGAGACTATACATTTTTTCGAGAATTTGACTGATAGACTCGATCAAAGACCCTCTTAAACCCATAGATACGGCTAATTGCCGACAGAGATAGGGGGAAAATCTCTCTTCGATTACCACTTTTTGCATGGTTTCCAGTAAACTGTCCACATCCATCCCCCCTTGACTCGCACCCAGTAAAACTGGTCTTTGCAGATGATAATCGAGTAAAATGGCTAAAAATATCTCCTGTTGCGGATTATACCGGGCTTCTGCTAGGATTACCTCTGGATATTCTCCGGCGATCGGTAAATGAAAGATAGCATGGGCAGCAGCGATCGCATCGATGGTATTAGCGACAAATCTCACTCCTCCTGCTTTTCCCCGGCCTCCCGTGCGTACCTGGGACTTCAGCACGATAGGATAGGGAATGTTTAATCTTTTTAGTCCTCCCGGTTCGTGGATTGGTTGGGAAGGTAAAATAGGGATACCTACCTGAGCGAATATTTCCTTAGCTTGGTATTCGAGTAAATCCATAATTGATTAATTGATAAAGTGGCAATTCTCTCTTTGCTCGTTTCGGTAGCTTGGGGACCATGAAGATTATTTTAGCTTTAACAGCATCAGCTTCACTGGTGTTGAAGGAGAATATTCTTGGTTTATAGGGGTGGGGGACTTCTAGTGACGGCAATCTCTACAGCAAAAATTAAAGTTAGACGGGATTTGCTATCGTTGACCGACTCTCCAAAAGGAAAACTCCGTACCTCACTATTAAGATAAACGCTCTAGATTTGATCGCGTCCACGCTCCAGATGAATGGTGATGATCACCCTAACTGAGGTTTCTTCAGTTTTTTGTCACAATTGTTACATTTTTTCACAGACTTTAATTCGATCGGGTGATTTTTTTTTGATAGGATTGAACCTATAATTCTCCCAGAAATAGTTGTTGTTCTCCATTAACCGTGCCAAACTAAGAACTGCGGACAAATCAAGAGTTTTGGCGTTTCAATAGACCAGATAAACTAATAACTGGCAATTAGTAGGAAATATCAGTTATTTTTGGCTAAAGTTCTCCTTTTTACCGCATTTTTGCCTGGGAAACAAACCTTTTTCTGCTTTCGTCTCTGTCTTTAATTCGCTCCCACTAGGAAACTCAAGGGTAAGATGCTAAATTTTCAAAAGCAGGGTCGTCATCATCCTCTGACCCTATTAACAATGCTTTTAAGTGCTTCTTTCGTTGTGGTCTCCCTCTCCTTGACTCCTGCGATCGCACGTCAATTCGCCCCAATTAACCCGATTAAACCGATTCCTTTGGGGAATGATCGATTAATTCCTGCCGGCACAGACATCCCTGTAAAATACGAGCAAGGGGAAAAAATTCTTTTAACCAAACAAGAAACTTTTTCTTTATCTTTGACCGTAACTGATAATATCAAAAATTCCCAAGGACAGATAATTATTCCCGATGGTAGTCAGATTATCGGAGAAATTAAACCCAATGGTCAAGGTTCGCGTTTTCTATCCCAAAAAATCTTTTTAAAAACCCGTCAACCCCAAGAAAAATCTATTGATGCTATTTCAGCAGTTTTCACTCGTCTAGAAAGGATAATTAAAGGAGTTAACCCCGACAAAATTATTCAGGGTGCAGTATTAGGAAAATCGGCCGCTTCTGTCCTCGCTTCTTTTACTTCTGACCAACCGGTTAGCGAGGGATTATTGCGAGGAGGGGGATTAGAAGTATTAGCCGGTTGGTTATTACGAGGAGAATCGGTGGAATTATTGTCAATTAACCCCAAGGAAGATTTAAAATTAACCCTTCGTTCTGATTTTACTGGTCAGTAACCTTAAAAAATTATGGTGTGTTAGTTATTTATCTAACACACCATAAATATAACCTAGGCGGCGTTTTGCCGATACCATTCAATGGTTTTCTGCAAACCTTCTTTAAATTCCATTTGGGCAACAAAACCGAATTTTTCCTTAGCGCGGGTTGTATCTAAACAGCGTCGCGGTTGACCATTCGGTTTATCTATTTCCCAAACAATTTCGCCATCAAAACCCATTAAATCACAGATTAATTCAACTAAATCCTTGATAGAAATCTCATAATTTGTACCAAGATTAACCGGGTCTGATTCATTATAGAATTGACTGGCCATGACAATGCCTTGCGCTGCATCGGTGGAGTAGAGAAACTCCCGGGTTGGACTACCATCTCCCCAGACAGGAAGTTGTTTATCCCCCCGTTGTTGTGCCTCATAAACCTTGCGAATTAAAGCAGGAATTACATGGGAACTACCCGGATCAAAATTATCCTCTGGCCCGTATAAATTCACCGGTAAAAGATAAATTCCGTTGAAACCATACTGCAAACGATAGGACTCTAATTGTACCAATAAAGCCTTTTTAGCGATACCATAGGGCGCATTGGTTTCTTCGGGATATCCTGACCATAAATCGTCTTCACGGAAAGGTACTGGAGTAAATTTTGGATAGGCACAAATTGTCCCCACACAGACAAATTTTTGCACTCCTGCTAGATAGGCAGCGTGAATTAATTGGGTTCCCATCATCAAATTATCATAGAATAATTCGGCGGGTTTTTCCCGATTGAGACCGATGCCTCCCACATGGGCTGCCAAATGGATAATTAAATCTTCTTGGTCGGCTAAACGTTGACAGTTTTCCCAAACTCTTAAATCACAATCCTTTGACCGAGGAATTGTAATTTTTTCGGGATTTGCCCCCGCTGCAATTAATTGATTAACTACTTGCCGACCTAAAAATCCGGCCCCCCCAGTGACAACGATTCTTTGTTCGCTTAAATTCAGCATATTTTTACCTCTTTAATCCACAGTTGTCATTGAACGATTGCGAAGATAAGCCAAATCTTTTAATAACTGTCCGCTATCACCACCGTTATTAAGATTAATCCCCAAAGCCGCTAAATCCGCATCTACCATTAATTTTACCAGTCCCTCGAACGTTACCGACGGCTGCCAGCCTAATTTCTCTCTGGCTTTTGTGGAATCTCCTATCAATAAATCCACTTCCGCCGGACGCAAATAACGTTCATCAAACTCCACATAATCCTGCCAATTTAAATTAACGTATTGGAAAGAAATATCGAGAAACTCCCGGATAGAATAGGTTTCATTTGTCGCCACTACATAATCATCCGGTTCTTGCTGTTGTAACATTAACCACATCGCCCGCACATAATCCTTAGCATAACCCCAATCCCGTTTAGAATCGAGATTTCCTAAATAGAGTTTTTTCTGTTGTCCGGCAATAATTCGGGCCAAAGCGCGGGTAATTTTGCGCGTGACAAAAGTTTCTCCACGACGGGGGGATTCATGGTTAAATAAAATGCCGTTACAGGCAAATAAGTCGTAGGATTCCCGATAGTTGACCGTTTGCCAGTGACCGTAAACTTTCGCACAAGCGTAGGGACTGCGGGGATAAAATGGCGTGGTTTCTTTTTGGGGAACTTCCATGACTTTCCCGAACATTTCCGAGGAACCTGCTTGATAGAAACGGACTTCGATGCCGGTTCTTTTTTGGTAATCCCGAATTGCTTCTAGTAATCTTAAGACCCCCACCCCCACAGCATCGACGGTGTATTCTGGGGCATCAAAACTAACTCGCACGTGGGATTGGGCCCCTAAATTATACACTTCTACCGGTTGCACTTGTTCGAGGATACGCCGCAGGGTCGTGCCGTCGGTGAGGTCGCCATAATGAAGAAATAATTTAGTATCGGGCTGGTGGGGGTCAGTGTAGATATGATCGATGCGATCGGTGTTAAAGGTTGAGGTACGACGGATGATACCGTGGACTTGATAACCTTTTTCTAATAATAATTCGCTCAGATAGGAACCATCTTGGCCGGTGATGCCGGTAATTAGGGCGCGTTTAGCTTCAGTCATCAGTAATTTACCTAATCGGAAAGAATAAAGACCAGGGCAGGGTCTGATTGCTTATAGCACACTTTAGCCCCTCATGACAAGTTTGGCTAGGTTGACAGGGGACAAAAAGATGAATTGATTTTTTATCAGGTCCCCATAGATTCTAAATTGTTCTGACAATTTTCTCGGAATTTTCTGACTTGAAATTCCTTGACTTTGGTTAATTGATAATTATCTTTTCCCATGGCTAGGGAAAATTTGGCCTCGGTGTCATCAAGTAAATTTTGGGGGATAGCTTTCCACTGTTCTTTCGTTTGCCAATGGACAACGATAATTAATTCTTCCTCGATGGCGGGATTAATCCAAATTTCTTTACCTAAAAACCCCGCTTGTTTTGCTAAAAACTTTGTCCAAATTTTTTGATCTTTTTGGATAAATTTTTCCCTAGCTTCGGGTTTAACTTGAAATTCTAACCACTCAATGACCATAGTAATTATCTCCTATTTTTTGGCTTTCATCAAGAATTCTTCTGTGAGTTTCATAAAAGCTTTGGAACCACTAGAAGAGGGCATAGCTGCCACCGCAGGCACGAACATATCAACAGCTTTAGCTACATTAACATCCATAGGAATCGCATTAGCAAAAATTTGATGGGCTTGAAAATCCTGTTGTACCCGGCGCATGACTTGATTATAGTAGCGACTGAGTAGGCCACCACCAGAAAGAATAAAAACTATACCGAGTAAACCGGGGTTAATCGGTTCGGTTTCTTGATGACTAGCTTTCAGTTTAACTATTCTTCTTTCTAATAGCTGAATGCCGACAATTGATAAAGGTTCTGGACGGGCAGGTAGTAAATAAAAATGACTGCTACATAGACCACTACGAGTTAAAAGATTATAGCCTGGAGCGCAATCCATGATAATATAATCGTAACGGTCTTGAATGGGATCAATGATTTTTTGAATTAAGATTCTTTCTAGATTATTCCAAGCATGATCAAAGCCTAAATCTTCCTGTAAAATTGCTTGGTGGTGCAGGTTTTCTGAGACGACATATTCATCATAAAGTTCGATGTCTCCTGGCAGTAGATCTAAGCCTTGTATTTCACAGACTGAAGGGACAATAATATCATCAATAGTTAATTTATTGTAGGGATTGGGTTTGATAATTGCTTCTAATAAATAGCTTAAAGTGCGTTTTTTGCGACGCAGTTGAGCGAATTCGTGGGGAGACATTAAGCTAAGAGTCGCACTGATTTGAGCGTCTAAATCGAGGACAAGGACTCGTTTTTGCTGAAATTTAGCTAAACAGGTGGCAAGGTTGACGGTCAGGGTAGTTTTTCCTACTCCTCCTTTCATATTAACGGTGCTGATGACAGTGGCCATTATGGGAATTCCTTTCTAGTTAACCGATGGAATATCTCGACGTAAAACTTGCCCGTTAGGAGCCATAATCAAAGGAGGTAAACTGGTAATATTGATCGCCTCTTGGGTTTTCATGTCGTAGGTGGTGTAAACTGTTTCCTGTTGATTGGGATTAATATCGACAATTGTTAGGGTTTTTCTGGGCGCTTGTTCACTGTTCAATAACCGTCGCGGTCCACTGCCTAAAGCTCCCGCGTGTAATAATTGTAATTGCCCCCGTTTACCCGGATAGTAAGCGTGAGCGTGGCCACTAATATAAGTATGCACCTGATGGCCCTCTAAAAAGGCTCTTAATTTCTCGGCATCGGCTAAATAATCCCCCGGTCGATTTCTGCCCACGGCAATACCGTAGAGGGGTAAATGACCGATTACTAGCCGCATTCTAGCATTTTTAGCGTCGCTACTACTCAAGTTTTTTGCTGCCCAATTTAGTTGTTCCCCAGAGATTAAATGAGTGGAGGCATCCCAAACTAGATAGAATATACCATTTTGAGTGAAAGTATAATAAAAAGGAAAGCCGGTTTTATCGATAAAATTTAAACTTGTATCATGTTGGGGGTTTTGCCAATAATCCAGGGCTAATTTTCTCTCTTTAGCATAGATAAATTTTCCTGCCGATAAAGCTCCAGAAGCGTCATGATTACCGATGGTAAAACCAAAAGGTATTTTAGCAGCTCGCAGGGGTGCGGCGATATGGCGATCAAAGGCTGACCACATGGCGTTAATTGCTGCCTCTGTCAAGCTGCTTTTTTGTCCTGCCACCATGTCGCCACCACAGAGGACCAGATCGGGTTTATTATTGATAATTAAGGGGATAGCTCGATCGATTTCGGGATCGTAAGTAGTGGAACCGTATTGACTATTAAGGTCACTAATCACGATTATCTTGACTTTTTTCGCTTTTTGTGCTTGTTTAACAGCCGACTCAGGGGGATTTTTGGAAGTAACAGGCTGTAAAATTTGATGAGCGCAAGCTGCCAAGCTAAAACCGCCTAAACTGCCACTGAGCAGCAAAAATTTACGGCGTTGCATAGGCTATCAATCTCGTCTTTAATTGAGGTCACGTCAGTTATTGTAGCAATTTTTGTCCCTTCGATCGCTTTTTTGTTGATCATCCTAATTAACTATCAGGAGATAACTTGACAATTCTCTTAACTTCTTTTGCGCCTTGGTTATGCCATCACTGTAGTAATTCCTCTGATGATTTGTTAGTATCTATTCAAGATAATTATGCAAAAAAGCTTTTATTTTTGCGTCAACTTCCCGTTAATACCCATCGAGCCAGTGAACGAGTTATACTAAATCCGTTGAGTATAGGCTACATATCAAGACAGGCACTCATGCAAGAGGCACTAATGCAAAGGGGAGAATAAATAATCAGTTTTTAATAACTGGATTTAGTATTCCACTCAAGGATGCGTTAACTTAAAGCACCCGACCAGATTGGCGATCACACTATTACCTGCTATTTTTTACAAAATGTTTCATGTTTAAGACCAGACAACATTTTCAATCGGATTTCGTACATCAAATCTATTACCAAATTCTTAAATCTGACATAGACTTGTTGGTCAATCCTCTCCTCTGGTGCTAAATCACCTCCATGAGCTACAGCATTGCGTAACCGCAGAAATAACTCTAAGGATTCCTTTAAATTAGGATTCGGATGTGCATAATTCTTCCAATGTTCTGGAAACTTTTCAAGTGCAAAGCTCTTGAGTAATTTGTTTAAGACGTTGAAACCAACATTACTCTCGGTATTAACAACTCTTGAAATAGGGCAGCTATCCCTAGCGTGAAACTCTTTAAGTGAAGCAAAAAACCTTACTTTTTTATTGTCATTTGTAGGATATTCCTTAAACTGTTTAAAGGAGTTTTCCATGTGGTGAATAACTATTTCATCGCAAAAATCATGAAGATCTCTGCCAACATTATTAAGTTCATCAATATAGAGGTTTAAAGATTTTTGGATAAAGCTTTCCCATAAAGAATAAATCATCGATATTGATTGAGTTGAGAAAATGTCTTGATGCTTTGAAGATAGAGAGTACCTTCTCGTAAAAATTGCTCTCTCAATTTCGAAAAGAACAGATATTCTCTCTTCAATAATCTCTTGCAATGCCCTATCAAAATCATCCATAGCCTATTGCTAAGTTTATTATTGAAAAATTTCATCTACTCTTTTAAGACGATTTCTAATCCGACTTCTACTATTAGAAGCGGTTCCAGAATATCTTTTGAAGTCGTTGTCACTTTTTAATTGTGTTATCTTTGATTTCAAAAGTTCAAGGTTTTCAGCATACGTCTCGATATTTTGAGCAACTCCGATTAATATCCCCTCAAAATAAGCTGGAACAAATAAGTTTCTCTCGTTTCTAAATATCTTGTTGTCTTCTATTTTGTAAATTAACTCTAAAACTCTCATGATGAGAGATTCATAAACATCATATTCAAAACTAGCGTTCTTAACAGTTTTCTCCATAAAATAGTTTAAAAACTTCTCCATATTTTCATTAACATTTTCAGCATTTTTGTAGAAAGCAAAAAACCTAAGAACTAATTCTTGATCATATAATTCATTAAGTTTGCCATTACTTAATTGAGTAAGAGATTTGAAAACTTCGCTTTGACTAACTTTTAGTAAAAGCTCGTTAAGCCTGGGATTAACCCCTCGATAAATTGCATTTCTTATCTCCTGTGGAGTTAATTTTGAACCTCCAGAGTTGAGTCTTTTGAACAACTCATACTTCATGGAGGTACTACTTTCTCCTCTCAAAATTTCAACTCTACAAACAGCCCTTTTCAAGTTTATTTTTAGATTTGTTGGAAGATTGTCAATATTAAAGCCTTTCAAGCTTTTAACTAATCCTCCTTCTTGCAAAGTCCATTTATTTATAGTTTTTCTCTCTCCAGTTTCTTCCCCGTTTTCCTCATCAATTTCTTCTTCTTCTTCTTCTTCGACTCCTGATCTGTCTATATCTTCTTGATAGTCAATTGTCCATCCACTACCTTTTAGTTCACCAAAAAAACTTATGAAAGTAGAAACACGTTGCAATCCATCGACTAATTCCCATACACCGTTTTTATCCTCGGCCACAAATATTGGAGGAATTGGAATCGAGAGTAGAATCGATTCTATAAGTGCAGTTTTTTGTGCTTCTGACCATCGGAATAATCTCTGATACTCTGGTCTAATTATTAATTCATTATTTTTGTAGAGGTTGATCAACTCCCCAAAAGAAATGTCAAGTCTATCAGACGACAGCCTTTTTCTCTCATCTGAGACTGCTTTTTCGAGTAAGGCTACTTTTTCTGCAAGGTTTTCCATATTACTCAGGCTTAGTATGCTTTTCCAAGTATAACAAGCTAACAATGGAATTGATGACGACTCTGTGAAAGAGAGAACTCAGTTTTTAACAGCCTAACTATCAATTATACCGCTCCCTGCGGTCCCACACCCTCCTCTATCCCACTTCCATCAGTTAAACACCCCCTCAATTTGGGCATAATTACCGCAGAAGGGTTTCTAGTATTCCACTCAAAAGGTGCGTTAACGTAAAGCACCGCTAACTTTAATAATGATGGATTGCTAATTATACTCACTGCTGTTGTTGTCTGACATAAGCATCTACAAGATTACGAATCAGGGATTGATAGGAAGCATTATGACGTTGAGCTTCCCGTTTAAAATACTCAATACTCTCCTTAGAAAATTCCATCGTTATCCTGACAGTATTTTGATTCGGTATTAGCTGCTCTGGTGGCGGTAAAAAGTCTTCGACAATTGTCACCTTACCAATCGGTTTTGCGGGATCAGGGGTTATGTTCTTCATAGAATTTTCTCCATTTACGCCATTCAGCTGCGCCAAATATACGAATCACTCCATCGCGGTAAGTAAAACGCACCGTTAAAACCCGGTCTTTTACCTTACCAATACAAAACCAACGTTCCTCTGAGTCACTATGTTGGACATCATGGACAATCAAACGATGTGGATCGAAAAACGCATATTGAGCAGTCTCAAAGTCCACACCATGTTTAGCCTTATTGTCAGCCTCTCTTCGACTATCCCAATCGAAAGTGCTTGTCATGTCACTCTAGCATATTTTAGTTTGTGTCGCTAAGTATAGAAAAATGAACCAGAAAATCAAAAACAAAACAGGAATAGAACGAACCGGGAAAATCCCCCACCAATGAATCCAAGTATGTTTATTGTCAAGAAACCTTTCTTTAAAAGTAAAAATATTTCCTAAATAATTATCCTCCTTAAGGATGCGTTTTTTTTCTGTCTTAAGTTGATTCATTGCTTCGATAGCCGCATAAAGCGAAACTCCAATAATACATGATGTCAGAATCCCTAGTATTGGTAAAAATATAGATAGAAACCCAAGTCGATAATCATTATTACCAGAAACTGCAAATGCTGCCATCAAAAAAGACTGGGAAGTGACATACCAGTTCATTCGATTGGCAATCAGATTGTGTTCACGATGGATCTCTTGGTCGATTAATCCGTAATACTCAATCGATTTGAGATTTTCCTCGTCATTCCACCATTTTTCTTGCTCTTGATTACCCATTAATTCATCTCCCCATATAGCTTATTGAATTGAACTAAATCACCATCTTAAGTAGGTGGTTGGAATTAAATATAAAGATGGATCTCCTTGAAGGACTTGCTGCGACTCAATTTCCTAGAAAATTAGTTGCCCCCTATTTTTAGTTAAATTGAATCAACAACGATTATCGAACCATTTAATTAGCACATGGCATAAAAGCAAGCTGTGACTGGGTTCTAATTCTTGGAGATGTCCATTAATTATACCGCTCCCTGCTGCCAACTCCGGCACTCATGGACAGTCTTAACGAGTAATTTAGAAAGTCAACCTCTTAGTGGTCTGTCAATCTTGAAATTGTGGATAGGGGAATCCGGCAAAATTATCCGCTCCCAGTCCCGCAAAATCACCTTGACAGACCAATAGAATCGCCCTTAATTTTTGTCAATTGTCGGCCCCTAACTATATTCCTCCCCGACACTGAGATTAAAGAGCATTTGCAGGGATTGTAAACAGCGCTTCCGTGCTTCGATATCCTGTTGGGCGCGCAGTTGTACCATGGGTTCGTGAAGGATTTTATTGACGATACCGCGGGTCATCGCTTCGATAACTTCTTGGTGTTTTTCGGCGAATTCCGTCCCCAAACGGGAGAGGGCCTTTTCTAATTCCTGTTCGCGAATATCTTCAATTTTGCTTCTTAAACAGCTAATTGTCGGTACAGTGTCCAAAGAACGCCACCAAAGCTCGAAAGCTTCCACTTCCTGCTCTAGGAGTGCCTCTGCTTCCCTGGCCATCTGACGGCGACTTTCCTGATTGGCGGCAACCACCGCTTTGAGATCATCGACGTTAAAAGCTTGCACTTGTGCCAATTCCTTCACGTCGGTATGGACGTTGCGGGGAACGGAAATATCGATTAACATCAGGGACCTAGCAGAAATCGTCACTTCTGTCAATAAAGTTTTAGTTAAAATTGGTTCCGTGGCTCCGGTACTGGTAAAGACGATATCCGATGCCGCTACGATAGCCATCATCTCTTCTAAGCCATATAGTTGCAGCGGTAGGTGAGGAAATTCACGGGCCAACTCCTGGGCCCGTCTTTGGGAGCGATTAACGATCGCAATTTGCTGAGAACCCTTAGCCAGAAGGTGAGTAACTAATAATCGGGACATTTTCCCTGCCCCGATAATAGCGATTTTCTTGCTGCTGAGGTCTGCCACCTGAGCATGGGCTAACTCCACCGCCGCCGAACTGATCGATACGGCTCCCGTGCCGATGCTGGTTTCCGTGCGGACGCGTTTACCGGCAGTCATCGCTTGTTTAAACAGGCGATCGAGTAATTGACTAATAGTATTGTACTTCTGGGCTAATTTATGGGTATTTTTAACTTGAGCGAGAATTTGCCCTTCACCGAGGACAAGACTTTCTAAACCGGCCGACACCCGCAGCAGATGACGGACAGCATCCTGATGCAGCAGGGTAAACAGATAACGACGCAGGACATTAAGGGGAATATGCCCGATTTCAGCGAGAAACTGGGTAATTTCCACCACACCCTTTTCCGTATCCGTAACCACGGCGTAGATCTCCAAACGGTTACAGGTACTGATAATAGCCACCTCTTGGATATGGGGATAACCCTTGAGGTGGGTAAGAGCGGACTCGATTTTCGCTTCCGGGATACTCAATTTTTCGCGAATTTCCACAGGGGCTGTCTTGTGACTCAAGCCCACTACAGCAATATTCATTTATGTTCTCCTACAAATGTTGCTCAGGCTACAAAAATTATTGATAAAGATCAGTGCGTTATGTGCAACATTTAACCTAAGCAAAGCTGAGTATCGCTACCCAAACCTTGAAAAAGTACGGCATCATCCCGAAAGATGACGGCTGTTGCCTGCAAAGCACGAAACATTATATTCCGTGCGCCGTGCCAATCTCTTGGGGCTTGATAACCACACTGAGGGCACTTAAAAGTTTTTGAACCACCCAATTTTTCGTGGATATGACCACATTCCGGGCAAGTTTTTGAGGTATAGGACTCGTTACAACGAACCACCAAAACTCCCTGTCGGTTTGCCGCCTGCTGTAAGTGTTGAGCAAATCGGTAATGACTCCAGGTTAAGAGGCTGCGTACCGACTTGCGCTGAATTTTTCTAGTGGACTTTGAACTCATTTGACTTGTCTCAAAGGTCGGTAAAAAGATTACCTTATAGTGCCTTACTAGAAAAGAAGCAGTTTTGGCATGAAGGTCTTTGACTAAGTTTTGGATACGACCCCGTAACCGACTAGCGGCTTTACGCATTTTATAGCGTTGGCGTTGTGACTTCGATGTGCTAATCCTTGAACAAAGTTGGTCGAGATGCAGGCAAAGACGATGTATTGCTCCGATGTCTTTCCCGCCAACTTCCAAGATGGTTTCTCCGTCATAGCCCGTCAAAAAAGTTCTTACGCCTGGGTCTAGGGCAATCACTCGCTTTTCAAGAGTCACCTGAACAGGTTTTAAGGTCGGAAAACAAGCAAACCATTGATGACGACAATAAACTAATTGAGTGCCGTACTCGCAAGCAGTAGGAATTTCTTGGGGAGAAGTAAAGGATAGTCCTTTAGTTGCTCTCGGATACCAAGTCCCGTTCTTGAAATTCCCTGGCTTAAATTTAATTACCTGAGAGGTGGCACGACAGGACTTAAAACGAGCCGAGCCATTATTGGCCAATGCTTGCTGATAAGCGTCACAAGCGTCCGCCACTGCCTCTTGAAGTTGATGTCCTGGTAACGCCTTCACCCAATCTGGTTTGGGAAAAGAACGCAGGGTGGCTTGCATCTCGTAGATATTAGGCTTTGCTCCCGAGCCAAGCAGGTCAATCGTCTGGTTATAGAGCCAGCGATAAGCCGCTAACCATTGTTTCCAGACCTTGTGCAACTCCTTAGAGGGAAAGACCCTGATCCTTGAGACACTGTTGGGCTTCTCCTTGAAGGAGCGATTGCGTGGGTTCTTCTTGTAGGATTTTTTCGGCTTGCTTTTGGTATTTTCGCAGTCCGTAAAACCTAGCAGAGAAACAGTGGAGGATGGACAAAATATCTTGGATGAGTTCTTCCTGGGGAGAGAGCTTAGATTCATTGAGAACCACGAGTTTGCATTCACATTGCTCACAGAGCCACTCAATAAGGGGGAAACCGAATCGAGCCAGCCGGTCTGGGTAGGCAACGGCAAGCAGTGCGACATTTCTTTGATGTATTCGCTCCAGAATAGAGAGGAATCGCTCCCGTTTAAAATTGAGTCCGCTTCCAATCTCTGTAATAATTTCGGCTCTGGGATATTTTGAGCGTAGAAATTCAGCTTGTCTTTCGAGGTCGTCCTTTTGCCCGTGAGTGGAAACTCTGGCGTAACAGATAATGGACTTACTTTCCGGCTCGTAGTCTTCGAGACAGTAGCGGCGTTGTCCTCCTGGGGTACGGATACTTTTGATTTTTCCGTCTGATTCCCATCGTCGAAGGGAGGAGATACTGACCCCAAGTAATTGGGAGGCTTCTTTCGGTGTAACATATTTCATTTTGCCACAAAATCTAGTCAAGCAACTCTATAGTAGTAGATAAAGATAGATTTGGCTATGTTTTATGAGAATTTGGGGTACTAGCAACTACCTCTCTAATTGTTGCAATTTAGTCCCCATCGGGATGCAAATAAAAGATGTTTGAAAAAAAACTTTATATATTTTTACCAATGGGGGCGAGGTGAGCCATACCCACCCCACCGGGTCAGAGAATTATCTCAGTTGAATGTATTTGGGTTGGTCGAACAGGTGAACGGTATCGACAAAGCGCGCGGTTTTCGATTGGGTGGAGATAACCAAGCTTTGGGTACGAGCGCCACCATGGAAGAAGCGTACCCCTTCCATCAGGGTGCCGGGGGTGATCCCACAGGCGGCAAAGAGGACGGTTTGGCCACTGGCTAATTCTTCGCAACCGTAAACGCGATCGGGATTGGTGATGCCCATTTCTTGCAGACGAGCGATATTACCCTCTCTGCTTTCGCCGATTAAACCGGTTTTGACCACTTCGGGATCATAGATTAATTGTCCCTGGAAGTGACCGCCTAGACAACGCATAGCCGCCGCCGAGATTACCCCTTCCGGAGCGGCACCGATACCCATGAGAGCATGAATATTAGTTCCCGCAAAAGCGCAGGAAATAGCGGCCGATACGTCACCATCGCTGATCAGACGAACTCTGGCCCCGGCGTTGCGGATTTCTTGGATTAATTCCTTGTGACGGGGACGATCCATAACTACTACCACCAGTTCTTCGATCGAACGATTGAGACAATCGGAAAGGACTTTCAGGTTTTCCGTCGCCGATTTATTAATATCCACATGACCTTTAGCTGCCGGGGGAGCGGCTAATTTTTTCATATAAAAGTCAGGAGCGGCGAATAACCCACCTTTTTCGGAGATCGCTAACACGGCCATAGAACCATTTTGACCGTAGGCAACCAAGTTAGTGCCTTCGCAGGGATCGACGGCGATATCGATTTCGACTAATTCGTCGGGATTACAATATTGTTTGGCATCGAGTTGGGTGCAGATACCCACTTCTTCGCCAATATAGAGCATGGGAGCTTCGTCTCTTTCCCCTTCTCCAATAACGATGCGACCGCGCATATGGATTTTATTCATCCGTTCGCGCATCGCTTCTACAGCGACGTGATCGGCGGTATTTTTTTCGCCTTTACCCATCCACTTCGAGGAGGCAATGGCAGCCTGTTCGACCACTTCGATAATTTCTAACCCTAGCGTACTTTCCACTCGATGATCCTCCCTACAGCTGATCTATATTTATCTAGTGAGTTTGTTTCCTTAACAGTCAAAAGTCTATCACCAGACGGGGATCATTCTTAAGTTTTTATGCAGATCATCTGGAGGAGACTGGTCTAGCTAGGGAGTTTTTGCCGGCACTGTCCCCTCCATCTCAGTTATGGATAGTTAGTAAAAGTATAGTCAAATATAGACAGACTGAATTCCATTTCAGAAATTCCCTTCACTTTTACTTCGAGAGATTGATTCTCCTT
>MTBT01000210.1:0-26685 GCA_002282935.1 Microcystis sp. LSC13-02
GGTTTTCCCTTTGATGTTCAAATTCCTAATACAGAAACGCTCGCCGCCATTGAAGAAGTAGAAAAACATCCTGAGCGTCTTAAGCGTTATACTAGCGTCGGGCAGATGTTCGAGGATTGGAACAAGGATACAGGGGAATGTTAACCCCACAGGAAAGCACCCGCTTTCGACGCGATTTGAGGCGGATGAAAAAACGGGGTAAAGACTTGGAAAAGTTAAAAACTGTGGTGGAACTACTGGTGCAAGAACAAATACTACCAGAGCGATACCGAGATCATAATCTCGTTGGAGATTGGTCGGGTTATGGTGAGTGCCATATCGAGCCGGATTGGTTGTTACTCTACAAGATTGAACGAGATGAGGAAAGCTTGACACTCGTTCGGACTGGGACTCATTCGGATCTGTTCAAATAGTCTTCTAGTAGGGTGGGAATTGCCAACTTATGCTAGACTAGATTAAAATAATTAATTAACTCCCAATCATTTGTTTATTTATGAGTCAAGCTGCTGCAATCAATACTAAACTAATTGATTCCCTTGCTCAAATTATCCTTTCCTTAACTGACGAAGAACGAGAACTTCTCCTACAGAAAATCAGGCATTCCGCCCTATCGGATGAGGCAATTCAACGCCAACAAGAGGCATTGCAGCAGGAAATTGAGCTAGGAATAGAGCAACTCAAACAGGGTAATTATGTGGAGTATGACGATTCCTCATTGCCCAGTTTGTTAGAAACTATTAAGATGCGTGGAAAACAGCGACTTCAACAGGAGTTAATCTAGTGAATCGCTTTCGCATTTCACACCAAGCGGAGCAAGATTTGGAAGATATTTGGCTCTATTTAGGCAGACAAGATGAAATGCTGGCCGACCAAAAGATTGCTCAAATTCTGGACAGATTTCCCATGTTATCCCAGTTTCCTGATATGGGTAGGCAGCGTGACGATTTACTGACAGGACTCAGGAGTTTCCCGATTAAGCCTTACCTGATTTTTTATACCAAAAGTGCTGATGGCATCGAGATTGTCAGAGTGTTACATCAATCAAGGGACATTGAAACTCAGTTCCCATAACGCACCTAGCTGAATCTATCAGCCGTCAGCTATCTAAACAGTTATAATGTCAGGAACATTAGCTGATTGATGGAAAGACACAAGCTGATAAGCGATCGCTAAACATGGATCAATCTTTCGCCCTTACTCTGCAAATCGTGATCACCGTCGTGGCAGGGATTACAGCCCAAGTCATCGCCGAATACCTGAAAGTTCCCAGTATTGTTTTCCTACTCATTTTCGGGATTGCTTTAGGGGCAGATGGTTTGGAGATTCTGCACCCCCAAAGTCTGGGAATTGGCTTAGAAGTCCTTGTTGCCCTCTCTGTGGCGATTATCCTATTTGAAGGCGGTTTAAGCTTAAGCGGACGCGAATTAGGGCGAGTTTCTGGCAGTTTACGCAATCTTGTCACCCTCGGTACTTCCATCACTCTCATCGGTGGCGGTATGGCGGCCCACTGGTTGGGGGAATTTCCCTGGCCGATCGCTTTTCTTTACGCTTCTTTAGTGGTAGTAACCGGTCCGACAGTGATCGGGCCTTTGCTGAGGCAAGTAGCCGTAGATCGGCGGGTGGCGACGCTTTTGGAAGGGGAAGGGGTATTAATCGACCCTGTGGGCGCAATTTTAGCCGTAGTGGTGTTAAATACGATTATTGATAGTCATTCCCGCCCCCTGGAAATTATCACCGGTTTAACCCTGCGTTTAGGCATCGGGGCAGCGATCGGCATTGCTGGCGGCGGATTGTTAAGTTTTATTATAAAAACTTGCAATTTTCTGACTTTTGAGTTAAAGAATCTCGTGGTTTTAGCGGGAGTCTGGGGATTATTTGGTTTATCGCAATTTAGTCGCAGTGAATCGGGGTTAATGGCGGTGGTAATGGCGGGAATCGTGCTAAAAGCGGCGGCCGTTCCCGATGAGCGGTTATTAAGGCGTTTTAAGGGTCAATTAACCACTCTTTGCGTGTCGGTACTGTTTATTTTACTAGCGGCGGATCTTTCGATCGCCAGTGTGATCGCTTTGGGTTGGGGCAGCGTCCTGACGGTGTTAGTCTTGATGCTGGTGGTGCGTCCCCTGAGTGTGGCTTTGTGTACCCTAAAAAGTGACCTAAATTGGCGACATAAGCTATTTATCGCTTGGGTTGCCCCTAGAGGAATCGTTTCTGCCTCCGTAGCTTCTTTATTTGCCATTTTACTCACCCGTGCCGGTATTAATGGCGGTGAAGCGATCAAAGCTTTAGTCTTTTTAACAATTTTAATGACCGTTTTTATTCAGGGATTAACGGCGCGTTGGGTGGCAAAAGGGCTAAAAATCACTTCTTCTGCGGCAACAGGAGCAGTAATCGTCGGTTGTAATCCCCTAGGTCGCTTAATCGGCTGTTTATTCCAAGAACAAGGGGAAAACGTGGTTTTAATCGATACGGATGCCAGGGCCTGTCAGCAAGCAAAAGAAGACGGTTTGACGGTGATGCAGAGTAGCGGACTTGATACAAAAATACTGCAAGAAGCAGGCATCGAATCCATGGGAACTTTTCTGGTTTTGACTAATAATAGCGAGGTTAATCTGGTTTTAGCCCAAAGAGCCAGCGAGGAATTTCATCCTCCCCGGGTGTTGGCGGCCTTTGCGGGAACCCCTAACCCAGATCAAAATAAGGTTAATCAGGTTTTTCTCCCCAGTTTTTCGGTCAAGGAATGGAATCAGTATTTAGACGACAATCAGATTAAATTGGGTAAAACTATCTTTAAAGGCAATGATTTGAGCGAACAACAAACCAGATTAACTAAATTAATTGAAAATGGCGAACTGCTGCCCCTGCTATTGCGTCGCGATAATTCCCTACAGGTAGTAACAGAAAGGGAAGAATGGCGCACTGGAGACGAATTAATTTATATTATGCGCGATTTACGCCCACAACTGCTTAAACGTCTTTCTGGCACTGTCAGAACCCGTTTATCTTTAGAAATCTTACCCGAAGTGGAAATTGTCACCAGTAGATAAGTAATAGGACAAAATTAACTTCTTGATGAGGATAGGCACTCTGGCAACTTAACTTAGCTAAAAAAAACGGTACACTGATAACTGATCATGGATAACTAATAACTGCTTATGCCTCCTCGTTGGCCTCGTCAACCCGATCGCAAAAACGATCCCGCTTTCCGACGTTTAGATGATCGCATGAATTTCGCCGTTCATGTGGCGGCTTTTTTAGCGATTAATTCAGGGTTGTGGTTTTTTCATATCATTAAATTTTCCGATTGGACTTGGTTGAATCTGTTCACGGGAATTTGGGCTATTCTATTGGTGGGACATTTGATTTATCTAGCGGCGATCGCTAACTACTCGGTAACATCCCATGGCTAATACAACTCAGGACATCGAAAATCTGGCGGCCCAAATCGGCGACAATATCTATATTGACGTGGCTAAATGGCATCTCTATCTCCGGGAGGCACATTTACACAGCGTCGTTGCCGAAAAAGTCTTCCCTTTGCTCGAAAACGACAGTTTAAGCGAGAATGCAGTCATGTCTATCCTGCGGGAGATAAAAGTCACCCTCGGAGGTGGTCATCTGCAAGTTTCCCTAGCGGATTTGTTACCCAGCAAATGTCAGATAGATTTAATCGATTTGCTCGAAGAATACCAAAAAAGTCGCTAAAATTGCCAAATACTATGCCTGATAACTCGCAGACTAGGACTAACAGGCTAAAGTAGTTAGGGTTTGCTGAATAAATCTAAAAACTTTGTTCGATAAGTACCGGCCTTTGGAGTGATCGGGGGGAAAATTCAGGGACTTTTCCCTGAAAATTAGGTAATTGACCCCCTGAAAATGGCTAAAACCCTACACCCTACACCCTACACCCACCGAAAAACTTTTTGCCGCATACCCTAGTTAGAAATAGTCCCCCAGAAGCAAACCATGGAAATAGGTGTTCCCAAAGAGATTAAAGATCAAGAGTTTCGCGTCGGTTTAAGTCCTAGTAGTGTGCGTGTACTCAATGATCGCGGTCACAGGGTATTTGTGGAAACGGCCGCTGGATTAGGTGCCGGATTCAGCGATGAGGATTACCAAAAATCCGGGGCCAAAATTGTGGGAAAAGCGGCACAAGTTTGGGATAAACCGCTAGTTGTCAAGGTAAAAGAGCCGCTTAAGGCAGAATACGGCTTTTTAAATAAGGAAGCTCTCCTATTCACCTATTTACACCTAGCGGCCGAGCGCTATTTAACAGAAGCATTAATCGAGTCGGGAACAACTGCGATCGCTTATGAAACTGTCGAGCTTGCCGATGGTCGCTTGCCTCTCTTGACTCCCATGAGTGTTATTGCTGGTCGTCTTTCGGTACAATTTGGGGCCCGCTATCTGGAAAAACAACAGGGAGGTAGGGGAGTTTTACTGGGGGGTTTCCCCGGGGTGAGTCCTGGACAAGTGGTTATCCTTGGCGGTGGTGTAGTGGGTACAGAAGCGGCCAGAATTGCCGTCGGTATGGGGGCAAAAGTAACTATTTTAGATATTAACGTCGAGCGCTTGGCCTATTTAGAAACTTTATTCGGTTCCCGGGTAGAATTGCTTTATAGTAGCCCGGCACAATTAGAAAATGTGGTTCCTAAGGCTGATTTATTGATTGGGGCAGTGCTAGTCTTAGGAAAACGAGCGCCGACTCTGGTTTCTCGCTCTTTAGTCGCCAAAATGAACCCTGGTTCCGTAATTGTCGATGTGGCAGTGGACCAAGGGGGCTGCGTGGAAACCCTGCGGGCCACTTCCCACAGTCAACCGACTTACCTGGAGTCGGGAGTAGTACATTATGGGGTGCCTAATATGCCTGGAGCAGTACCCTGGACGGCAACCCAAGCTTTAAATAATAGTACCCTACCCTACGTTATTAAATTAGCCGACCATGGGGTAAAAGCCTTGGACCAAGATGTTTCCCTCGCTAAGGGGTTAAATGTCGCCAATCATCGGTTAATTCATCCAGCAGTGCGCGAAGTTTTTCCCGATTTGATTTGAGCAGTAATTTCAGGGCTGATGGTGGTATTTTCTAGGGGTTATGACTAAGAATTTATGGACAAGGGATGAGCTGCTGATCGCTCTCAATTTATACTATAAATTTCCCTATGGACAATTCCACACCAATAATCCTGTTATTATCGAAGTCGCTCAAAAATTACAGCGAACACCATCGGCCCTGGTGATGAAATTATGTAATTTTGGTTCTCTCGATCCCAGGCATCAATTGCGAGGAGTACAGGGGTTAAAAGGTATCAGTAAAGCTGATCGACAAATCTGGCAAGAGTTCGAGGATAGCTGGACAGAATTAGCCCTAGAAAGTGAGGAAAAATTACAAGTTCTTTTAGGAGTTATCAAGGAACAGCAAGAGGATTTTACTAGACTTGATTTTTCGGAAAAGATCAAAACAGAAAACGAGGCAATCAGAAAAGTTAGAATCGGACAAAACTTTTTTAGAAAGACAATTTTAGCCCTATATAATTATCGTTGCTGTATTACAGGAAATCCCATTCCTCTGTTACTAACAGCTAGTCATATATTACCCTGGAGTCAATTTCCCGAACAGCGTTTAAACCCTCATAATGGCTTGTGCCTAGCTCGTACTCATGATACTGCTTTCGATCGAGGTTTAATTAGTTTCGACGAGGATTTAAGATTAATTATTGGCCATGAGATCGAAAAAAAGGCTCAGGATCAAGGTAGTGAGACGTTAGAACTAAATTTTATCAACTACCGCGGTAAGACTTTAAATGTTCCCGATCGCTTCTCACCGGATTTGGATTTTTTAAACTATCATCGCTATCATATATTTCAGGGTTAAAACTCACTATCCCTATGGAAAATGGTATTTTTACGAGCAAATCTTACAAGTACCTGTCTATGGAATATTTCAGCCAAAAACAGGAGAATTAGATGTTTATTGTTTAGTGGCAGGAAAGTATGAGCAGCAGTTGCCAGATGAGAATAATCGTTACTGGATAAAAGAACTTAACTTGTTGGTGGGATAAGTCGGGAAATTTGTTATTATGGGGGAGTGAGTTAGTAGAGCAAGAAAGGCAACGAGCCGAACAAGCTGAGTTAGAACTTGAGCAAGAACAAATTTCTCGCCAACGTTTGGTGCAAAAGTTAAAAGAGTTGGGAGTCAATCCTGAAAATCTATAGCCCATTTTAGATATTTGAATTAGTGAAATTACTTATGACAGCCATGCAACTATTTCAGTCAAACCCCTTACCAACTATTACCTGGGAAAAACTGCCCGATGATTTTATATTACCCGACGAACCTGTGGACAACAACCTGCAACCTCTCTTAGCAGCAGCTTTACGAGAATCCCTAGAATTAGCAGGACTAATTCTCGAATCGATGCTAATTGCTTCTAATTTTGGCTTATGTGCTACCGTTAAAACTCAAACAGTTGTCAAAGCACCTGATTGGGTTTATATTCCATCGGTAAAACCCATTGCTAGTGGAGAAATTCGGCGCAGTTATACTCCCCATCTTCAAGGAGAAATTCCCGCAATTGTCCTAGAGTTTATCTAAAATGGTATTTTTATGAGCAAATCTTACAAGTACCTGTCTATGGAATATTTCACCCAAAAACAGGAGAATTAGAAATTTATCGATTAAATCAAGGAAGGTATGAACAACAAAAACCTAATGAAAACAATCGTTATTGGATAGCAGAGATTAACTTATTTTTGGGAGTCTGGCAGGGAAAAAAAGCTGAAGTGACAGCCTATTGGTTGCGTTGGTGGGATAGCTCTGGTAATTTGTTATTATGGGGGAGTGAGTTAGTAGAGCAAGAAAGGCAACGAGCAGAGCAGGAAAAGCAACTAGCAGAACAGGAAAAACTGCGAGCAGAACAGGAAAAACTGCGAGCAGAACAGGAAAAACTGCGAGCAGAACAGGAAAAACTGCGAGCCGAGCAAGAAAAGCAACGGGCAGAACGCTTGGCGGCAAAATTGCGATCGCTAGGGGTTGACATTGATGATAGTTTATGATAAAAGAGTCCCATCAGTTGTTCACCCCAACCAACCAATGGCTCAAGAAACCCTGGTAATTGCAGCTAACCCACTAGGGATCAAGCTACCACCTACCCAAGATGAACTACCTTCTGATGACGGTATTCCCATGGAAACCCAGAGACACGGACTGCAAATGCAGTTATTAGTCAGACCTCTCTCCCAATGGTTAAAAACTCAAGGACGGGAAGCGTTTGTCGGGGGCAATATGTTCGTTTATTTTAGCCCCAATCAAGTGCGTAACGAGGATTATCGCGGACCTGATGTATTTGTCGTCTTGGACGTGCCTCGAAGAGAACGGAAAAGCTGGGTCGTCTGGGAAGAAGAAAAAGCTCCTGATGTGGTGATTGAGTTGCTTTCTGAAAGTACAGCCAAAAAAGATAAAGAAGAGAAAAAGCTGATCTATCAGAATCGTTTGCGGGTGACAGAATACTTTTGGTATGATCCCTTTGACCCAGAAGATTTAGCGGGACATCGCTTAGAAGGGGGCGATTGCTCCCCACCACGGAGGAGTTGGCAGAACAGGAAAAGCAACGAGCCGAGCAGGAAAAACTACGAGCCGAGCAGGAAAAACTACGAGCCGAGCAGGAAAAGCAACGAGCCGAACGCTTGGCGGCAAAATTGCGATCGCTAGGGGTTGACATTGATGATAGTTTATTGTGATCCGTTATTTATCATAATGTCCATAGCTGGTGTAATATGCTCTGATGACCAATCTTCTAACAAACGACTTAAATCATATTCTTGCCCATACTAAAACCCTGTGGGAAGAACTGCGGGGACAACGAATATTTATTACCGGAGGTACAGGCTTTTTTGGCTGTTGGTTATTAGAGAGTTTTATCTGGGCTAATGATCAGCTAGACTTAAAAGCATCGGCGGTTGTTTTAACCAGAAATCCTGATAGTTTCAGGCAAAAAGCTCCTCATTTAGCCAATCATCCCGCTATTCAATTCCATTGGGGTGATGTTAGGTCATTTGAGTTTCCTGAAGGGGAGTTTTCTTATGTCATTCATGGTGCCACTGAAGCTAGTGCCAAACTAAATCAAGAAGATCCCTTATTGATGTTTGATACGATTATCGAGGGAACAAGACATACTTTAGAATTTGCTAAATTCTGTCAGGCTAAAAAGTTCTTATTAACCAGTTCCGGTGCCGTTTATGGCAAACAACCCCCTGAGATAACCCATGTTTCCGAAGATTATTTAGGCTCTCCTGATTTAACTAATCCGGGTTATGCTTATGCCGAAGGAAAACGGGCAGCAGAAATGCTCTGCACCCTTTATGCTAAACAACAGGGATTAGAAACGAAAATTGCTCGTTGCTTTGCCTTTGTCGGTCCCTATTTGCCCCTGGATACCCATTTTGCTATTGGTAATTTCATTCGAGATGGTATGACGGGGGGGCCGATTCTCATCCAGGGGGATGGTACTCCTTATCGTTCTTACCTCTATGCGGCGGATTTGGCGATTTGGCTGTGGACAATTCTGTTTAAGGGGAAATCATGCTACCCTTACAATGTCGGTTCAGATGAGGATTTAACTATCGCTGAATTAGCAAAAGTTGTTGCCAGTACATTTGCATCAAAAGTTGAGGTAGTTATAGCTAAAGAACCTATCCCGGGTAAACCTGCTGAACGTTATGTTCCTTCGGTAAAACGAGCGTTTTCTGAGTTACAACTTAACCCCTTGATTTCCCTAAGGGAATCAATCATCCGAACGGCTAGTTATAATTCATCGAAATTTTAGGATTTACACCATGAATCAGAAAAAATCACTGCGGAATTGTCCAATTTGTCAAGAAGAAAATGGGGAGATTCTTCACACACAAAATTTTGTTTTACCTGAAGGTCATCCCCTCTCAAATGGATATGATATACTATGTTGTGATCGCTGTGGTTTCGTCTATGCTGATACAACAGTAAGTCAGAAAGATTATGATGTTTTTTACGCCAAATTATCCAAATACGAGGACAAAAAAACCGCTACGGGAGGAGGGGAATCTCCCTATGATGCCGCACGACTTCAAAAAACGGCTGAATGTATTGCTGAATTTTTACCGGATAAGAGCGTTCGCATTTTAGATATTGGCTGTGCCAATGGTGGTTTATTAGGCTATCTTAAAAAACTAGGATATAACAATTTATGTGGTTTAGATCCATCTCCTGCTTGTGTTGAGAATACAAAACAGCTTTACGGAATAGAAGCTTATGCTGGTTCTATTTTTACGCCGCCTCAAGATTTAGGAGATTTTGATCTTGTCATTCTTTCTCATGTGTTAGAGCATATACAGGATCTGAAATTTTCTGTAAAATTAATAGAACAATTAATCAAAGTCGGGGGATATCTATATGTAGAAGTTCCCAATGCTTCGGGATATGTTGATCATGTTTTTGCCCCTTTTCAAGATTTTAATACTGAACATATTAATCATTTTTATCATCCCCATTTATCAAATTTATTAATTCAATTTGGATTGACCAATAAGTTAATCGGCGAAAAAGTCTTTTAGGTTTCTCCAGGGATGTCTTATCCAGCCATTTATAGCTTTTGGCAGAAGCAAGAGTCTAATTCATCGGAATTGGTAATTGCTCAGGGCAAAATGCTCAAACAAAGAATCCTGCTTTATATTGAAAGCTCCAAAAAAATTATGACTGATATTGATCTTAAATTACAGTCAGTGTTAGGGGATGCTGCCGATGTTATTGTTTGGGGAACGGGACAATTAGCCATGAAACTACTGGCCGAAACTTCACTGGCAAAAGCCAATATAGTTGCTTTTGTTGATGGAAATCCCATTAATCAGGGTAGTGTTATTTCAGGGATTACGGTGCTATCACCCCATCAAATTCAATTGAGAGAGATGAGACAGCCGATTATTGTAACCTCAATTTTATCTCAAGAAGCTATTTACAATGCTATCCAAAAAATGCAGCTGCCTAACCCAGTTATTTTATTGAGATGATCAAAGGCGAACTTAGCTCTATTTTATCGGTGAAATTTCTTTTTATTAATCTTGTCGAGTATATCAAGGTAAAAATTATAATTCTGAAATCATTGACTAGCATGGGTTTCAAAAAAAATGTCAATCGATATCTTTAATATCGCTAAAATTATTATACTGGGTGTTAATCTACTTACATCCTATATAATGATGTCAACCAAATTAGCGAATCTAAGAGCGAAACCCCGATGAGAGTTGCCGACTATATCGCCCAAACCCTTGTAGAACATGGCATCCATGATGTTTTCTTGCTTACTGGTGGTGGGGCGATGCACCTGAATGATGCTTTCGGGCGCTGTTCAGGACTATCCTACACCTGTTGCCATCACGAACAAGCTTGTGCCATGGCCGCCGAAAGCTACTATCGGTTAACCAATCGCCTAGCCGCCCTGAATGTAACCACAGGACCGGGGGGAACTAATGCCATTACCGGAGTCTATGGAGCGTGGACAGATTCCGTCGGTATGATCGTTATTTCCGGACAGGTGAAATGGGAAACCGTGGTCAGAAGTACAGACTTACCCCTCAGACAATTGGGAGATCAGGAAATTGACATTGTTAAATTGGTGGAACCGATCACCAAATACGCGGTGATGGTGACAGACCCCCAGTCAATTCGCTACCATCTCGAAAGAGCATTACATCTGGCTCAATCTGGCCGTCCCGGTCCTTGCTGGTTGGATATCCCGATGAATGTTCAAGGAGCTAAGATTGATCCCACATCTCTACCGGGCTACGACCCTAAAGAAGATGCCATCAACTATACTACTACCAATCTAGCAGCTACCTGTGAACAAGTTATCAACCGACTGAAAACCGCCGAACGCCCGGTTATCTACGCCGGATCGGGAATTCGTTTAGGGAGGGCTTATGAAGACTTCCTGCGCTTAGTGAATACTTGGAAAATCCCCGTAGTTACAGCTTGGAACGCTCACGATCTGATCTGGAACGATCATCCTTACTATATTGGTAGGCCAGGCACGGTCGGCGATCGCCCTGGTAATTTTGCCGTCCAAAATTCTGATTTCCTATTAGTTTTAGGTTGCCGGCTCAACATCCGCCAGGTGAGCTATAACTGGGAAAATTTTGCCCGGGAAGCCTATAAAATTATCGTGGATATTGACGAATCAGAACTGAAAAAGCCAACGCTCAAGCCAGATTTACCTGTTCATGCCGATGTAGCCGACTTCTTGGCGCATTTACTGCAACATCAAGTTGAGCCAACACAACACCATCAACAGTGGCTAGACTGGTGTTTGATTCGTAAGGAAAAATATCCTACTGTCTTACCCGAATATTGGCTAACACAAGGAGCAGTTAACCCTTATTGCTTTGCTCAAACTCTCTTTAAGGAACTCCCCCCGGGAGAAATAGTCGTGACCGGTGATGGAACCGCCTGTGTGACGACATTTCAAGCGGCATCAATCAAAGAGGGACAGCGCCTCTACACTAACTCTGGTTGTGCCTCCATGGGATACGATCTACCCGCGGCGATTGGGGCCTGTATTGCCAGTGGTAAGCGGCGAGTGATTTGTATTGCGGGAGATGGCAGCATTCAATTAAACCTACAAGAATTACAAACCCTGGTGGGATATCAACTGCCTATCAAGATTTTTGTCCTCAATAATCAAGGCTATCACTCGATTCGTCAAACTCAGCAGAATTTCTTTGCCGATAATATTGTCGGTTGTGGACCGGAAAGTGGCGTGACCTTTCCCAGTTTTGAAAAGTTAGCGGCGGCCTATGGAATCCCTTACCGACTTTGCCGAGAACACGCAACTATGCAGCAAGCTATTCAAGAAACCCTTGCTGGGGAAGGTTCTCATATCTGTGAGGTGTTTTTAGATCTCAATCAACCCTTTGCTCCTAAGTTGTCTTCTCGTCGCTTGGATGATGGGCGCATGGTATCTTCTCCCTTAGAAGATTTATCCCCCTTCCTAGATCGGGATGAGTTTATGAGTAATATGATTGTTGCGCCCATGACTGAATAGGTTATACTTCTTTCAAGTTCAAACTTAAAACTAGCTAATCAAGGAGCAGGAAAACTATGAACTCGATGGAAAAACGAATGGCGGAACTTTTATTGGAATTAAAGGAGAACTATAACGTTTGTGGAGTCAAGGCCGAATTTGAAGCGGAAGGCACCCGCATGGAAGAAGCAATGCGCCTCAAAGAGGTTAGTCTTACAGCCGGCTTGGGTTTAAACTTAAAAATTGGTGGCTGTGAGGCCATCAAAGATATGTTTGATGCTACTAGCTTAGGGGCTGAACGGGTAATTGCTCCCATGGTAGAAACGGCCTACGCCTTGAAAAAATACCTGAATGCGATCAACATTGGCTTTGGCAGTGATCACAAAGAAGATGTAGAATTTCTGATTAACTTAGAAACGATTACAGCTTTCAAAAACTTTGATGAAATGTTATCCTTGCCCGAAATCAAGTCTTTAAGTGGGGTGGTGATTGGACGAGTTGACTTGTCTGGTTCTATGGGATTGACTCGTGAAGATATTAATAGCGATCAAGTCCTAGATATTGCCTTGAAAATTGCTGAAAAAGCGAAATCAGCGGGGTTAAAAGTGGTTGTAGGCGGTGGGGTTTCCGTTCATTCATTACCTTTCTTTAAAGCCTTTCCTGAAGGACATCTTGATCGCTTTGAAACCCGAAAGGTTGTCTTCCGTTGTCCGGAAGCCATCAATAACCCAGAGGAGGCTTTTTTGAAGGCGGTTGAATTTGAGCTTATGTGGCTGAAAAATAAAAAGAATTACTATGGGGCAATTCATCGGGAGGATGATGCTCGCTTAGAAATGATGGAAGAGCGCTATCGTAATTCAATTAATAAGTTAATCTATGGCAAATCTAACAAAGCATCATAAAGCCTTGATTACTGGGGGTTCTCGCGGACTTGGGGCTGCCATGTCCTCATTATTGGAAGACCAAGGCGTTGAAGTAATTGCCCCAAACCGAGATGTCTTGGATCTTTCCCACATGGAGTCCATTGCCGCTTATGTCGCTTCTGAGCAAGGGGCGGGTTTTGACATAATCATCAATAATGCTGGGATTAATCTTCTCAATGAACTTACCCATGTCCAAGATGAGGACTGGCAAATTATGCTTCAGGTGAATTTGACTGCCCCGATGGCCCTAATTAGAGGGTTCTCTCCCTATATGAAAGCCCAAAAGTGGGGAAGGATAGTCAATATAAGCTCTATCTTTAGTTTAGTCACCAGAGAAAACCGCTCTGCTTACTCGGCAACTAAAGCAGGGTTAAACGGTTTGACCCGAACTGCGGCAGTGGAATTGGCTCCCCATGGCATTCTCGTAAATGCTGTTTGTCCGGGGTATGTGGAAACCGAGTTAACCTTTGTCAATAATTCCCCTGAACAGTTAGCGGCAATTACTGCTACCATCCCCTTACAACGTCTTGCCCAACCCCATGAAATTGCCAAGCTAGTTAGTTTTTTGTGTTCGGAAGAAAATACCTATCTCACTGGACAAACTCTAGTAATTGATGGCGGCTTCACCTGTAAATAAACCCTGATTTTAAGGTCCTTGAGTTATGCTGGAAATCCAAAGTCAATTTCACCCCTACTGTGTTGAAGTCAAGGAAGGCTTAAAAGATGCTTTAACACAAGCTGTTAAAGACAAGACCGTTTTTACTTTAGTTGATAGTAACGTTTTCCACCTGTACTCACAGCCAATAGAAGAAGTTTTGTCTGATCGCCCTCTCTTAAAAATAGAGGCTACAGAAGAACAAAAATCTTTTGAACAACTCACCCCAATTTTTTTAAAACTCTTAGAATTAGGTTTTAGGAAAGACTGTACCTTGCTAGTAATTGGAGGTGGAGTTATTCAAGATATTGGCTGTTTTATAGCTTCCGTTTTATTTAGGGGGATTAAATGGATATTAATTCCTACTACCTTATTGGCTCAATGTGATAGTTGTATTGGCAGTAAAAGCTCTATCAATATTCAAAACTTCAAAAACCAGATCGGTACATTTTATCCTCCCCATGAGATTATTCTTGTTTTTTCTGTGCTGAAGACCTTACCTTCTGATGAGATTCGCTCTGGATTAGGAGAAATTATCAAGCTAAATTTACTAGCTGGTAAATCTGAAGTTGAACAAATGAAAATCAATCTTCAAAAACTATCATCAGATTTTTTAGAAATTCAAAATCTAATTATAGATGCTCTAAATATCAAGAAACGTTACATTGAGCGGGATGAGTTTGACAAGGGAATTAGAAATATTTTAAATTATGGGCATACTTTCGGACACGCTTATGAATCGGCCACTAACTATAAAATTCCTCATGGAATTGCTGTCACGTTAGGGATGCTTACGGCTACTTTCTTTTCAGAAAAACTGGGAATGGTAGATCAGGGATATTTCTATGATTTGCAAGAGTTTTTGAAACCTTATTATGAGCCTTATAACCAGGAGTTAACCTCTAATATTTTAGAGCTTATTTTAGGAGCAATTAAACTGGACAAGAAAAATACCGGAAGATCAATTAACTGCATCCTAACACGAGGAGAAGGTAAAATGGAAAAAGTTTCGCTAGAGTTAGATAATCAAGTGCGACCTCTACTCAATGAATTTCTGAAAGTTATCTCTTGAAATTCGGAAGTAATAATCAGTTAATTAAATATTAGGGGGGATGAATTTGTAAAATGTATCTTATTAAAAAAAATAAACTTGTCGGTATTGTCAAAAAACATAAATTTGCCAGATTTTTGTTAGTTGGTAAATACCCTTTTTGGTTATTTTCTCTATGGTACGCTAATCTTAATTGGACTGGATTATAAGTATGCTGTATTGCTGGTTACTATTCTGGGAGTTTTATTTAACTTTCAAACCACAGGAAGACTGGTTTTGGGGTTGAGTTAATCCATGACAAATACCACAAATCATAAAGCACTGATTACAGGAGGTTCTCGCGGCATTGGAGCAGCTATAGCCTCAGTAATAGAGAGTCAGGTAATTCAGATTATCGCCCCTAAACGCTCAAAAAAAGTAAGAATTGGAGGACAAACAGCATGGTAATGGTTAGAATGCAAGTCTCCTTAGAGTCTTTAATCGAGGCAATTGCTACCCTTGATTTAGGAGTGAAACGAAAACTTATGGAAATTATAGAAGATCAGATTTTTGAATCAGAAGAAAAGTCCATGGAAAATGATCCAGAGGTGTTAGCTGAAGTAGAGGAAGCACGAAAAGCTTATCAGATAGGCGACTATCAAACTATTCAAGAATATATCACTAATCAATCTGAACAAGCTTCATGAATTACGAAGTCATCATCCCTAAACCTGTGCAGAAGCAGTTGAAAAGCTTTCCAGATGATGTGCAAACTCGCCTGAACGAAAAAATCCTTCTGCTGACTGACGAACCCCGTCCTTCGGGAGTTAAAAAGTTGAAAGGCTATGCCAATGAATATCGTCTTAGGGTAGGTGATTATCGAGTTCGCCACCTATGGTATTCTAGTTAATGCAGTCTGTCTAGGTTATGTGGGGACGGAGCTAACTTTTGCTAACAACTCACCTGAGCAGTTGGCGGGAATTGCCGCTTCCATTCCCCTCCAGTGCCGGCTCTCTTGGGTTTGGTGGGTACAATGTACTCTAAGATACATTCCTCCTAGCGAGGAAGTGGAAGGAACCACAGAGACACAGAGGACACAAAGATCGATCTATCCTATGTAAGCTAAACTTATCACACAGAACCTAGAAGATCCCAATACCTACCTCACTGGACAAAGTATAATTATTGATGGAGGATTTACCTATAAATAAAATCCGAATTATCATAACATATAAAAAATCGCAACTGTCTATTGGAGATAAATCGTAAAATGTATCTTCTTAAAAAGAATAAATTTGTCGCCATTGTCAAGAAACACAGATTTGTCCGTTTCTTGCTGGTTGGTGCAATAAATACCCTGTTTGGTTATTTTTCCTTTGCCACTCTCATTCTTATTGGACTGGATTACAAGTTAGCCGCTCTGCTGGCTACTATTCTGGGAGTCTTATTTAACTTTCAAACCACAGGAAGACTGGTTTTTGGCAGCAAAAACAACAAATTGATTTTTCGTTTTGTCTTAGTTTATGTGGTGACTTTCTTGTTGAATCTTGAGGTGCTGAGAATTGTTGATGCTATTGATATTGGGATCGAGCAAAAAACTAAAATGTTAATCGCTGGTGCTATCTTGCTGTTGCCGATGGCTGTCCTTTCTTTTGTTTTGATGAAACTATTTGTTTTTAGAGAAGGATCACAATGAAAAAAATTACTGTAATGACCCCTTGTTATAATGAAGAAGGAAATGTCGAGGATCTTTACCTACGAGTTAAAGAGGTTTTCAATCAGTTACCTAACTATGAGTATGAACATCTTTTTATTGATAACGCTTCTCACGACAAAACTGTTGATATACTGAGAAATATTGCTCAAAAAGACCCGGGGGTCAAGGTCATAGTCAATGCGAGAAATTTCGGTCCCGTTCGTTCTGGTTACCATGGTATTCTTCAGTGTTACGGAGATGCGGTTATTCCTATTGTAGCAGACCTGCAAGATCCTCCCGAATTAATCCTAGAATTCGTCAAGAAGTGGGAAGAAGGCTATAAAGTTGTTAAGGCGGTTAAAACTCCGGTGAGAGAAGGAGCTTTTTTCTATTTTGCTAGACAAATTTTTTATTCTTTAATGGACAATCTTTCAGATATAAAAATTACTAGAAATTTTACAGGTTTCGGGTTATACGATCAGAAAGTCATCAATGTTCTACGAGAGATTAACGATCCCTATCCCTATTTTAGGGGACTCATCGAAGAGTTAGGTTTTGAAAGTTTCTCTTTTGAGTATCAACAACAACGGCGAAAACGGGGTATTAGTAGTTACAACTTCTATCGATACTATAGCGAGGCGATGCTGGGTATTACCAGTCACTCCCAAGTTCCCCTCAGACTGGCGACCATGTTAGGCTTTGCTTTGTCCCTCTTGAGTCTGGTAGTGGCGTTAGGTTATTTAATCGCCAAATTGTTGTTCTGGGATTATTTTCCTTTAGGAACCGCACCAATCATGGTCGGACTATTTTTACTCGCTTCTGTGCAACTATTTTTTATCGGCATTATCGGGGAATATATCGGCTTAATGCACATGAGAATTTTAAAAAGACCTTTAGTTGTCGAACGTGAAAGAATCAACTTTTATTAATCTATAACTGTCGAACCAATGCCCTGATTGATCATGGAAAATTTTGACTTACGCTTATCTTTATTAAATGCAATAGAAAACCTATCTGGCTTAGCTAATATATATAGGATAATTCTAATTATTGTATTATTCATATTTGTCGTTCTAGCACTTTCTCCTACAATTTTCAACGAGTCGAAGGTTAGTAGATTTATCTTGCGGGTTTTCTCGGAACCTGTTTTTTTAGCGTGGACGGGGTTAGCGATTCTCGCCGGTCGTTGGCCAGTTTTACTCGCTCCCTCTATTAATTCGGATGAAGATCTCTTCATTGCCGCCGCGATGACACTGGTTAAGGATCCGGCTTTCTGGCGATCAGTTGATACTGGTACATCGGGTCCGCTGAATATTATACCCCTGACTATTCCTAAACTATTAAATATTCGCATCGATTACGCCAGCGCTCGAGTTATCGGCTTATTTTTAGTGATTCTGTCCGTTATATTTTTCTATTACTCGCTTAAATATTTATACGATAATCGAGTCGCCCGTATTGCGACTATCCCGGTTGTTTTATTTTTCTCTTTGGCACTCCATAGTAATTTCGTTCACTATAGCAGCGAACATTTCCCGATCGCTATTTTAAGTGCTGCTCTTTGGATGACCTGCTACGTTTACACCCGCGAGTTTAGCGATCGCATAGTTTTTATCTTTGGTGCAGTTATCGGAATGATGCCCTACGCAAAAATGCAAGGTCTTCCCGTCGCGCTGGCAATCACTTTAATTTTCGTTCATATACTTTGGACAAGAAAAGAAAGTCTCCGACAATTTCTCAAAAGTTTAGCTATCCTCGCATTGGGCTTATTGCTGTTTTCTGCTATCAATCTCTTTTTTTTAATTCTTTTTTCAACGTTTGGGGATTTCTGGAGAAGCTATATCCTCCAGAATTTTTTATTTTATGCCAATCTATCGAACCTAACCTTCGGGGAAAAGTTCAGCCAATTTATATCAATGGCTAGTAGTAAACGCTTAAATTCAAGTTCACTATTTCAAGTGACCTCGATTTTTCTCATCGCCGCAACGATTTTATTTTTCAGGGAAAGTATTCTACGGCGAAAGCTATTTTTCACAAATACTTTTATCTTCTTCTTCTACAGCCTGTTTATCCTAGTAGTTTCTCTTTATGTCGTTGTTCGCCCTGGTAATCCTTTCCCCCATTATCTTCTTTTTCTTGTCTTCCCCTGTGGTTTTTTGATCGGTGTGATAATCGGAGAAATTTTTAAATTGTCGGAGAATAATGCTTTTTATAAACAGATACAGTTTTTTATATTGCTATTGATGATTGCAGCCAGCTTCCTACAGGGCTATACTTTGATCAGAAGCGAACACCCCTATCTCTCTCAACGCCAAAAATATCTTCAGGACTATCAAACTCCCCTCGTGCAGACAATCTTGCAATACGCTTCACCAACTGATTCAATGGCGGTCTGGGGTAAGAGATATGATCTATATATCGAGACTGGACTGTATCAGGGAGTCAGAGGCAGTGCGATGGAACGGGCGCTTTTTAATAATCCCGATGAGGCTTATTATCTAAAAGTCTTCGCAGACGATCTATTAAAGTCAAAATCAAAGGTTTTTGTAGATGCGATGGCTGGCGAGAAGAAGATTTATCGTTACGATGCCTATCCCGAAATCGCCACTGTGATTGAAAATAACTATCGCATGGTGGATGAAGTTGAGGGCATTCGGATTTATGTTAGAAAATAGAGTAGTGAAAAAATGGTAAATAATCAAATTGATTTACGGTGGTGGCTACTTAGTAACTTGGCAAATGTTCAATCTTTGTCAATTATTTACAGAATATCGGTAATAGTCACTTTTATTATCTTCATTTTTTTAGCTTTTTCTCCTCTCATATTCCTGAGAACTCCCACGAGTAAGCTCCAGAAATTTTTATTGTCAAATCTAATATTTATTACATCTTTAGTGACTTTTATTTTGGCAGCACGCTGGCCAGGTTTCTTGCCACCAATGCTAAACCCCGATGAGGCACTATTTACCGCAGGTGCAATAAAACTGTTGAAAGATCCAGTTTTCTGGCGTGCGGTAGATACAGGTTCATCTGGACCTCTCAATGTTTATCCTCTGACTCTACCAGCTTTTTTCGGGTTCAGAATTGAATATGCTAGTAGTCGTGTGATCGGCTTAATCATGATAATTGCTGCTATTGTTTGTCTTTATTATGCTTTATCCACTCTCTACGATAAGAGCCTTTCTCGCCTAGCAATAGTTCCCGTTGTTACAACTGTCGCCTTAATGACATTTTTTGACTATGTGCATTATACAAGTGAACATTTTTCGGTTGCAATATTAAGTGTGGCTTTGTTAATCGTTTGTAAATATTATGCTGGTAATTCATCTAATCCTAATCACCTGATATTTGCCTTGGGTTTTATCCTGGGAACTACTCCTTTTGCAAAAATTCAGTCAGTTCCTATAGCTTTCTCAATTGCTTGTATATTTTTGCACATCCTCTGGCTAAAAAGCAGAGCAAGAGGTCAATTTATCAGGAGTTTTGCTGCTTTCTTTCTTGGGGGAATGTTGTTCTCGGCTTTAGTCCTACTATATCTAACAATTTTCTCAATATATGATGCTTTCTGGAAATCTTATATACAACAGAATTTATTGATTTATTCTAGCCATGGTTTGATGGGAGACGTAAATCAACTAAGCTTTTTCGGAAAAATCAACATATTTCTTCGGATGTTAAGGGGAGTGCAAGATACACAGAGATTATTTTTATTAACAGCAATTGTCTTGATATTAGGAGTACCATTTTTAATAATAAAGCGTGTTTCCTTAAGCCAAAATCAAGAAAAGTCCAAGACATTTTGCTTTGTCTATTACAGTTTATTTATTTTGGTTGCATCGAGTTACTCAGTTATTAAACCAGGAAACGGATTTACTCATTATTTGCTGTTTCTAATCATACCTAGTGGATTTCTCATCGGCGTTTTTATGGGTGAACTGGCACAAGTCTTACAAGTGTCAAAATTAACTCGTTCAAACTTAAAGTTCTCTCTCTTAACAGGTGTCATTTTGATTACAGTTGCTAGTGGTTTTTTAGAATTTGCCACAACGATAACATCAGATAATGTTTACCTTAATAATCGCAGAAGATTTGCTAAAAATTATCTTAGTCCCATTGCAGAAACTATTCTCAAGTATGCTTCTCCTGGTGAATCTATGGCTGTCTGGGGATGGGCATCAGAGTTATATGTTGACACGGGACTTATGCAAGCAACAAGGTCCGGTGTGATCGGGCCACTTAAATACTCTCCCCTACAGCAATATTTTTTCAAACAGTATGCAGACGATCTGATTAATTCTAATGCTAAGTTATTTGTTGATGCTGTAGCTCCAAGAATGTTTTTCTTTACCGATAGAGAAACTCAGGGACACGAAGTTTTTCCTGAAATTGCTAGGGTTATCAAGGAAAATTATCGGCTAGTTGATGAAGTTCAAGGAGTTCGTATTTATCTTAAAAAATAATCCTACGCTGTCTTACCTCTTGTTCTTGGTTAAACAACCACTGAAGTGGTTACTACTAACCTGGAAGCTTGTAAACCAGATTTGATGACCGAATAAATATAGAATCTTTTCGCTAATTGTCTTGGAGAGATGGGTTAGTTATAATGACAAGTCGAGGATTTTCTGACGGAACTCTACTGGATAGGATTTCATTCGTTGTGCAATTTGGCTATCGTTAACGTTATAGCTTATATTTAACGTCAGTTCAGCTTAAGGGGATTTCGTCAGGACTCGGACGAGAGAATGAGGGTTTTAGCCTACGGCAGAATCAGGATTGTAGCTTATCCCGAACTCGGGTTATTTATGAGAAAGGCTATAATTTAACGAATAATCTCTTTTAACCAAACGTTTACGGGTAATTAAAGGAGAGTTTACCAGTCATTAATCCTTGAACTCTAGAGTAGTAAAGGCATCTTCATCACTACAGTATGAGTAACGCTACCTTTACAGAAAAATTTAACACTTTTACTGGTTCGGGATTCGCCCCGATTCCGAGTCTCGGTCAGCTAGATTCCGACCTTTGGATTATTTCCGGTCTTTCCGATGGCAGTATGACCTATGGGGACACCCGTACTTCTTCAGGAGATTTTGCCAGAGGACAGACATCTAACCGCGTCACCACTGGGGGAGTTTATGCTTTCAGCATCGCTTCGGGAAATAATGCTTTTGGGGTACAACCCACAGTAGATGATTTTACCCCCGGCGCTATCACCCTACGCTTACAGAATGTCACTAATAGCTTAGTGGATTCGATTACTCTTTCCTATATCATCCGCTTTCGCAACGACCAAAACCGGGCTAATTCTCTCAATTTTTCCTACTCTGGGGACGGAAATAGTTTTACTCCTTTTAGTAGTTTAGACTTTACCACCCCGGGGAGTTCCGATAGCTTGGGTTGGCAGTCGGTAACTCGTTCTATTACCCTTTCTAGATTAAGTATCGCCGCTAATAGTAATTTTTTCCTACGTTGGACGGGGGATGATGTTAGTGGTAGCGATGGTCGCGATGAATACGCAATTGATGATATTGCCGTGACTGGTTTAGCCGCTCCTGGTACATTTGTTCCGCCCACTCCTACCCTCGTAAAAATCCATGAAATTCAAGGTACGGGTTTAGTCAGTCCAATTTTAAATCAATTGGTGACTGTAGAAGCGATCGTGGTGGGAGATTTCCAGGGTAATACGGGATTAAGTGGTTTTTATCTCCAGGAGGAAGATAGCGACAGCGATAGTAATCCTCTGACTTCGGAAGGTTTATTTATTTTTGAAGGCAATATCCCGATTATTAACGTTACTATCGGCGATAAAGTTAGGATTACAGGAACAGTTAGTGAATTTGGTAACGCGGGGGTATCTTTAACCCAACTGAGCAGCATCACAGAAGCGTTAATTATTTCTAATAATAATCCCTTACCCACAGCCGCCACTATTAGCAATCTCTCGGCAGCCAATGCTCAACCGCAAGTTTTAGAAGCTTTTGAGGGAATGCGGACAACTTTCGCCGAAACTCTCTCCTTAACCGAATATTTCCAACTTGGTCGTTTTGGTAGTGTGGTTTTATCCTCTGGGGGACGTTTACAGCAACCCACTAACGTTACCAATCCGGGGACAGATGCCAATACTTTACAAGCGAGCAATAATCTGCGACGAATTACCCTGGATGATGGCAGTAATCTCACTTTTCCGACGACTTTATTCGGACGTGGTGGCAATCCCCTCAGTACCAGTAATATTTTACGGGCCGGGGACGCAGTAACGGGATTAACCGGAGTTTTAGACCAACGTTTCGGAGTCTATCGCGTCCAGAATAACCAAGGTGTGGACTTCCAAGCGGTGAATAATCGCTCAGAAACGCCCACTAATGTGGGGGGTAGGCTAAAAATTGCCAGTTATAACGTCCTTAATTACTTTACCACCATCGCCGATGGTACTAATAATGCCCGGGGTGCCAACAGTATCAACGAATTTCAGCGTCAAGAGGAGAAATTAGTCACGGCGCTTATCGGTCTTGATGCCGATGTTTTCGGGTTGATAGAATTGGAAAATAACGGCGATGGGGCGATATCTAAGCTTGTTAACGCTTTAAATGCCGTTGCAGGTGCAGGAACCTACGCTTTTATCCCCACAGGTAAAATTGGCACCGATGCGATTAAGGTGGGAATCATCTACAAACCCGCTCAAGTTACCCCTGTAGGTGATTTTAAGATCTTAGACAGTAGCGTTGATCCTCGTTTCGATGATACTCGCAATCGTCCCGCCCTAGCACAAGCCTTCCAAGAAGTCAATACCGGTGCCAAATTTAATTTAGTCGTCAATCACCTAAAATCAAAAGGTCAATCGGGCTTAACTAATACAAGTGATCCTAACTTCGATCAAGGGGATGGCCAGGGTTTCTGGAATGCCAGTCGCACCAATGCGGCCTTAGCCTTAAAGGATTGGATAGCCACGGATCCCACTAATAGCGGTGATAGGGATTATTTAATTATCGGGGATTTCAATGCCTACGCCCAAGAAGACCCAATTCGAGCACTCGAATCAGCAGGATATACGAATTTAGTGGGTCAATTTGTGGGTATTAACGCTTATTCCTACGTTTTCGATGGACAAGCTGGTTATCTCGACCATGCTCTGGCTAATGCTAGTTTAGTCTCCCAGGTAACGGGAGTGACGGAATGGCACATTAACGCTGATGAACCTAGTGTTTTCGACTACGATGACAATATCGTTGACCCCGGGGAAAATCCCTCCAATCCTCCCTTAAACCCTTCTGCACTCTACCAAATTAATCCCTATCGTACCAGTGACCATGATCCCGTTTTAATTGGTTTAAATTTAACCACTCCTCAACCCTTTAAACTGCAATTATTCCATTTTTCCGACAACGAAGGTGGAATTTCAGCCCTTGATGATGCCCCGCGCATGAGTGCGGTGTTAAATGCTTTGCGACAGCAGGACATCGATAATGACGGTGTAGCTGGTTTTGCCAATACCCTTACCCTTGCGTCTGGAGATGCCTACATTCCGGGGCTATTTTTCGGGGCCAGTGAACAGGTATTAGGGGGAGTTGGCCGCGGCGATATCCAGATTCTCAACAATTTGGGAGTACAAGCGAACGCTTTTGGCAATCATGAATTTGACCAAGGTACAGCAGTTGTCCGTAATCTCATTCTTCCCAGTGGCAACTATCCGGGTACAAATTTCCCCTATCTCAGTTCTAATCTTAATTTTGCCCCCGATACCAACTTAGCCAGTTTAGTGACTGCCGATGGTCAGGAAGCGAGTACCATTGCTAATAAAATCGCTAAGAGTACGGTGATTACTCTGCCCGATGGTCAGAAAATTGGCATTGTTGGGGCAACTACCCCGATTTTACGCTCAATTTCCAGTCCGGGTAACGTGGGAGTTTCTCCTGCTAATCCAGATGACCTTGATGCTTTAGCGGCCATTATTCAAGCTTCCGTCGATGCACTTTTGGCCGCTAATCCGGGGATGAATAAGGTCGTTTTGTTAGCCCATATGCAACAATTATCGATCGAACAGACCCTAGCAGAACGTTTACGCAATGTCGATATTATTGTAGCTGGTGGTTCCCATACTCGTTTAACCGACGAAAATGACCGTTTACGAGCCGGAGACACCTTCCAGGGCGTTTACCCCATTGTTAAAACTAACCCGGACGGAAAACCCGTAGCGGTAGTTAATACCGATGCCAATTATAAGTACTTGGGGCGCTTAGTTATCGATTTTGATAGCAATGGTCATATCATTCCCGAAAGCTACAATCCCAATATTAGCGGCGCTTACGCCACCGATGCCCAAGGGGTGACGGAAGTGGGGGGAACAGGATTAGAAGACCCCGAAATTCGGGGGATTACCAATTCCCTCAGAGAGGTTATTAACGCTCAAGAAGGCAATTTCTTCGGTTTTACGCGAGTTTTCCTCAACGGTCAACGGTCGGGGACAGGATTAGATGGAGTTCGTCAACAGGAAACCAATCTCGGCAATATTACCGCCGATGCTAACCTAGCTGAGGCCAAAACAACCGATGCTAACGTGGTTATTTCCCTGAAAAATGGCGGTGGTATTCGCAATAGCATTGGCAGTATCATCGTTCCCACTGGTACAGAAGCAGTACGGGTAGCCCCCGAAGAAGTACCCGGAGTGAAACCGGCCGGGGGAATTTCAGAAGTAGCGATTAAAAATGCCCTCAGTTTTAATAATTCCCTTAGTCTCACCACTGTCACCGCTAGTGAATTAAAGGGGATTTTGGAGTATGGTCTGGCGGCTAGTACAAACGACCCTGCTAATTCCCAAGGCCGTTTCCCGCAAGTGGGAGGAATGGCCTTCAGTTTCGACCTTGATGACCCCGCCGGCAGTCGGATAAAATCTTTGGTAATCAAGGATGAAAACGGCACAGTTATCGATGTGGTGGCGCAAAATGGCGCAATTGTCGGTGATGCTAATCGTAGCTTCCGCATGGTGACTCTTTCTTTTCTTCTTGATGGCGGTGATGGTTATACCATTCCCCAGCGCAATCGCGTCAATTTGCTAGGCAGTACACCCAACTTCACTGGTAACGCAACTTTTGCCCCCGATGGTACGGAACAGGACGCTTTTGCGGAGTATTTACGGGCGAATTTCTTCAATCAACCCTTTTTAGGGGAAGATGTGAGCAGAGAATTTGATACCCGTCTGCAAAACCTCAATTTCCGCAGCGATGAAGTTTTGCGTTCTACTCGTTCGGGTACGGCCGGCATTGATAATCTAGTGGGTACTACCGGTGATGATGTCTTAGTCGGGTTCCAAGGTCGCGACACCCTAACTGGTTTAGGTGGTAATGATTTCTTTGTTTACGTTAGTCTTAGCGATCGCAGTGATACTATTACTGATTTTACCGTCGGCAGCGACAAAATTGTTCTCACACAACTGCTTAATAGTTTGAATTACACCGGCAGTAATCCCATTGCTGATGGTTATATCACTTTTACTGGTCGTGGTAGCAGTACGGTTCTAAATATCGATACTGATGGTTTTGGAACTGCTGCCAGTCCTTTATCCCTAGCGTTAATTAATAACGTTGCGGTGGCAGCCTTGAATAACCTTGCCAATTTCCTATTCTAGTTTTTTTTGGTGGGCTATCAATGCCCACCTGAGTTTTTTTAAGGAGTAATTCCCATGAATAAAGTTGCTGTGATCACAGGTTTAGCCCTAGCATATTTTGGTGTCAATGTCAATAGTTTGCAAGCGGCAAATATTACCTACAATTTTCAAGGTGTTATAACTTCTGGAAGTCTGACAGGAAGTTATTCCGGTTCGGCTAGTTTCGATGATGGCGCGATTACAGGCGTAGATTTTGAATCTACCCCCTTGAGCAATATTAGTTTTAATCTCCTCGGCCATAGCTTTAATCTCGCTTCGGCCGATGCCAATCCCGTGGCCAATTATTTCGATGGGACTTTTATTGGCATTGATTATAGTGTCACCTCTACTAATGCCTTCTTTCCCATCGCTAATTTTGCCCTGACTAGCGGATTGTTTAACCTCAGTGAAGCGGCTTTTACCTATAATACTCGCTTGGGTATTGCGGGACAAGGTAGCCTAACTTTTAGCAAAGTTCCTGAACCTTCTATGGTTATCGGTTTAATTACTTTAGGAGGAATAGGTCTTGTCCTCCGCAAAAGGCCCTAACTAATTTGAGACTTCCTTAGCTAAAAACGCCTACCTCAAACTAATGAGTAGGCGTAGTTTTGGGATGCCAGTATCGTAGAGTTTAGCGGTGAGTCTGACCATGTTCACATTCTTTTAACTTATCCCCCCCATAAATTACTAAGCGGGTTAA
>MTBT01000210.1:26714-31149 GCA_002282935.1 Microcystis sp. LSC13-02
GTGGCGTTACGATAGATCAACTTAAAAAATATGTGGAGAGCCAAGACTCCCCAGAATATTAATTGTGCTTCGCTGTTTCTATATTGGTTGGCTTTTCATCTCCGAGGTGAAACCGAGGGTTCCTTCAAGCCAACATTTAAGGTAAAACTTTGGCATAGAAAAAATCAGCCAACTCTACCCTCCCCCCCACTTTTCTATATCGATTTAGTCTGATTGACGATTCGATCGTAAAATAGCAACAGATCAAGAGAGTACAGGTCAAATATGCCGAAATTTGTTATCTGGGGTAGTTATTGTGAAAACGTGCTGGAAAAACGCGCACCCTATCGTCAAGCGCATCTAGAGGGATTAAATCAACAGAAAGAACGGGGAATTCTCATTACCATCGGGCCAACGGCAGATTTAAGCCAAGTTTTCGGAATTTATCAGGCAGCCAGCGAGTCAGAAGTGCGGGAATTAATCGAAGCAGATCCCTACTGGCAAAATGGTATCTGGACAGAGTACCAAGTCAAGGAATGGATTCAAGCCATCTAAGGTAGCTATCAGCTATATTTTTCTATAAGGGTGTTGTCTTAAAGCTGACAGCTTTCCTACTTTTTGTTTATCGCCATGGTTTACATCAAAAAGGTCGAACTCTCACACTTCAAATCCTTCGGGGGAACAACTCCTATACCCTTTTTACCAGGGTTTACGGTGGTTTCTGGTCCAAATGGTTCAGGAAAGTCGAATATCCTCGACGCATTGCTATTTTGCTTGGGATTAGCTACTTCCAAGGGAATGCGGGCCGAAAGATTACCGGATTTAGTCAATCACAGCTATAACAGTCAACGTCATAGCACCGAAGCGAGTGTTTCGGTGACTTTTGATATTGCCGATATGACCGGCGCAACCGATAGGGATTGGACGGTTTCCCGACGCTTAAAAGTGGCTAAGGGTGGCAGCTATACTTCTACCTACTATATCAATGGGGAAACCTGTACGGTTAGCGAACTTCACGACCAGTTAAACCGTTTACGCATCTATCCCGAAGGGTACAACGTGGTGTTACAGGGGGACGTAACCCGAATTATCAGCATGAATGCCAAGGAAAGACGGGAAATTATCGACGAATTGGCAGGAGTAGCTGAATTTGACCGCAAAATTGAGAAAACTAAGGAGAATATCGATTCGGTTAAAGAAAGAGAAGAACGCTGCCAAATTATTGCCACAGAATTGCAAAAATCTCTGGAAAAATTAGCACTAGATCGCATTAAAGCCGAAAAATACCAAAAACTCAAGGCCCAAGTCCAAGAAAAACAACAATGGGAAATTGTCCTCCATTGGCAAAATCTCCAGCAGCGCTGCCAGCAAGTAAAAGAACAAATTCAAGCTGGGGAAAAGGAAAAACAGGTTTTAACCGAGACTATCGCCAATTTATCCGAACAAATCGCCCAAAATAGTCAAGAATTAGAGAAACTCAATCAACAGGTCAAAGCTTTCGGGGAAGATGAACACCTGTCCCTGACTTCCCGATTAGCGAGTCAACAGGCCAAACGACAACAACAGCAACAACGACAAAAAGAGTTAGAAAACCTCGAAAAAGAATCTCAGACACAGAAAACCAGACTTTTAGAGGAAATTAATCGCTACAATCTCGAATTAAATCAGATTACTGCTGAAAAAAGCCGTTTAGAAACTGCAATTTTACCCAATCTCCTACTGACAACCCAAACCGCAAGGGAAACCCTAGAAACCCATCGTCTGCAAGCAAGTAGTCTCGCGGAAGCGTCAGAAGCTTGGGTAAAAGAACAAAGTGACCTTTCCCGCAATATTACCCGTCTTCAGGAACAATTAAACCCCTATCGTAGCCAACGGGCCCAATTGACCGAAAGATGCGATCGATTGCAAACTAATATAATAGAAGCTGGTCAACGTCTGCAAGAATTAGAGCAAGTTATTAGCACAAAAACAGAAGAAAGTCAAGAAATATTGCAAAAAATTAATAATTCTGAACCCGATATCCAAAATTTAGCCCAAAAACTCACCATTGCCGAACAAAATCGCGTTATCAGTCAGGACACCCAAAAACGTCTGCTCAAGGAACAACGGGACAAACAGAGGGAATTAGATAAACTGGAAGCGACTAAGCAAGCTCAACAGGAGGCCCAGGGAACCTATGCTACTCAAATATTATTACAGTCAGATTTGCCCGGAATCTGCGGATTAGTGGCACAATTAGGCGAAGTAGAGGAACGTTATCAAATTGCTCTTGAAATCGCAGCCGGAGGTCGTTTAGGTCATGTAGTCGTCCAAGATGATAGCGTTGCGGCTGCCGGAATTGCCTTGCTAAAACAGCGTCGCATCGGTCGGGCCACTTTTTTACCCCTGAATAAAATTCGTCCTCCCCGTCCCCAAGATATTTCCTCTCTGCGTCATGCGCGGGGTTATCTAGATTTAGCGGTGAATTTAGTTAAGTTTCAATCCCAGTATCGGGAGGTTTTTAACTATATTTTTGGCAGTACGGTGGTTTTCGAGGATATAGACTCTGCACGTTATTATATCAATCAATATCGCATCGTTACTTTGGATGGCGAGTTATTAGAGATGACTGGCGCTATAACTGGAGGCAGCCAACCGACGCGATCGGGGCTGCGTTTTGGTAAAATTTCTCCGAAGGAGTCTAGTGAAGCAGAATCTCTACGGGAAAGATTAGCAGAAATCGATCGCATTCTTACCCGCAACGAAGAAAAAATTACCCAAATTAATAATCTTATCAGTCAGTTAACCCAACAGTTAACCGAAACCCGTCAGAGTCATCGAGAAAATCAATTATCTCTACAACAATTAAGCAAGGATTTACAACGTTTAACCACAGAAAAAGAGGATTTAACCCGTCAATTATCGGGCCAGCAAGAGGAAATTACTATTTCTCGTCAACGGTTAGAGGTATTAACTAGAGAAATTCCTGAGTTAGAGTTATCTTTACAGCAAGAACAGGAGAAATTAACTGCGTTAGAGGCCAATCATACCCATAGCGAATGGCAACAGGTACAGGGAATAATTCGTAGTCAAGAATTAGAGTTACAAACCCAAGAAAATCACCTCGCTACAGTCCGCGAACAGTTAAAAGATTTACAAAATCAACAAATCAGACTAGAGGAAAAAAGTCAAGATTCTGCGGATAGAATTATTGAGATTGACAAGATAATTACCGATGCAGTTAATCAGAGAAATATCGGTAATCTGGAGATAGAAAAACTTGATCGCCATATTTTAGAAATCAATCAAGCTTTACAGCAATTATCGCAACAACTAGGGGAAACCAAGCAAAAAAGAGACCAATTAGAGACAGTTTTGCGACAACAACAAAACCAGCAACAACAGGCTATCTGGCAATCGGAAAAGTTAGTCAACAATCAAGAGGAAAGACAAACATTACTAACCACCTTACAAACAGAAATTAGTCAACTAGAAAGCGACTTACCCAATCCCTTGCCCGAAATTCCCGAAAGTGATCGAGATTTCGAGAAAATTCAAAGCGATATTCGGCAGTTACAAAAGAAATTAGAAGCTTTAGAACCGGTGAATATGTTAGCTTTAGAAGAACACCAAAAAACTAAAGAGAGATTAGATGAACTATCAGAAAAACTGCAAACTCTAGAAGGAGAAAGAACCGAACTACTTTTACGGATAGAAAACTTTACCACCCTCAGATTTAATGCTTTTCAGGAAGCATTTACTGTCGTTAACGAAAACTTTAAGACTATATTTGCTACCCTGTCCGATGGCGATGGTTACTTACAACTAGAAGACGAAAATGACCCCTTTAATGGTGGCTTAAATCTGGTGGCACATCCCAAAGGAAAACCCGTACAGCGATTAAGTTCCATGTCTGGGGGTGAGAAATCTTTAACCGCTTTAAGCTTTATTTTTTCCCTACAAAGATATCGTCCTTCTCCCTTTTATGCGTTTGATGAAGTGGATATGTTTTTAGATGGGGCCAATGTAGAGAAATTGGCCAAAATGATTCAAAAACAAGCACAACAAGCGCAATTTATTGTCGTTAGTTTGCGTCGGCCCATGATTGAAGCATCGGAAAGAACCATCGGTGTCACCCAAGCGCGGGGAACCCATACACAGGTACTAGGAATTAAAGTTTAACCTAAGACGCAAGTGGGGTGTGGGGAAGTGGGAAGCTTTTCAGTGCTCAGTAAACAGTAATCAGTGAACTGAAAACTCACATCTGAAAACTCACATCTGATAACTGATAACTGATAACTGATAACTGATAACTGATAACTGACTCCTAACCCTAGGAACAGGAAACCCCACTTATAACCGCTCCCAGACAAGCCAGACAAAGTTAAGTTATCGAAAATTTGGGTTAAAACCCCGTCCTTTTAGGACGGCTTTAAGCTACAATGGAAAAAGCGATAACCAAGCTAAAAACTGAACC
>MTBT01000210.1:31204-44556 GCA_002282935.1 Microcystis sp. LSC13-02
CTATCTGCGTCAACCCCGTTGACGCGACCACCCTAAAAAAGTGGCGTGGTGAGGAATCGCCGTCCGTTTTACGGCGGCGAGGATGTCAAATTAAGATTACTCAGAATGCGTCTCCATCCCCTTCAGAAATCCCATGACTCAACCGCAAGCACAACGCATCCTCTACGTTAGACTCCCCTGTAACCCCATTTTCCCCATCGGTGTCGTTTATCTTTCCGACCACGTTCATAAACTATTCCCCGACATCGAACAAAGGATTTTTGACCTTGGTACAGTCCCCCCCTTAGACTTTAACCAAGCCCTCGATCGCTGTGTTGACGAATTTCGGCCCACCCTGCTAGTATTCTCCTGGCGGGATATTCAAATATATGCTCCCGTCGGTGGTCGCGGTGGCAATCCCCTGCAAAACGCCTTTGAATTTTACTACGCTAAAAACCCCCTAATCAAGCTGCGAGGTGCTTTAGGAGGCTTAAAGGTGACAACAGCCTACTACGGCGAATTATGGCGCAATCAGGGACTAATTCGCCGAGGGTTGCAGTGGGCCAAAAAATACCATCCCGAAGCGCGAGTTATCGTCGGGGGTGGTGCCGTCAGTGTTTTCTACGAACAACTAAAAACCAAACTGCCCACAGGAACAATTGTATCAGTGGGAGAAGGGGAAACCCTGCTAGAAAAATTCCTCTCCGGCCGGGACTTTAGCGATGAACGTTGTTATGTCGTCGGAGAAACCACACCCCGGCCGCGTTTAATCCACGAATCCCCCACCCCCTTAGAAAAATCCGCTTGTAACTACGACTATATCGCCAGTATTTGGCCGGAATTTTCCTACTATTTCCAAGAAAACGACTTTTATATCGGGGTACAAACCAAGCGCGGCTGTCCCCATAACTGCTGCTACTGCATCTATACCGTCGTCGAAGGTAAACAAGTACGCATTAATCCAGCAGACGAAGTAGTTAAGGAAATGCGCCAATTATACGACCGCGGCATTCGCAATTTCTGGTTTACCGATGCCCAATTTATCCCTGCCAGAAAATTTATCGACGATGTAGAAGAACTATTAGAAAAAATCCTCGCTGCCGGGATGAAAGATATACGTTGGGCTGCCTATATTCGTGCCGATAATCTCACCCCAAAACTATGCGATTTAATGGTAAAAACAGGCATGAATTACTTTGAAATTGGCATCACCGCTGGCTCTCAGGAATTAGTCCGCAAAATGCGTATGGGCTATAATTTGCGGACAGTTCTGCAAAATTGTCGAGACTTAAAAGCGGCCGGTTTTAATGATCTGGTTTCGGTAAATTATTCCTTTAATGTTATTGATGAAACCCTAGAAACTATTCGTCAAACCATCGCCTATCATCGAGAATTAGAAAATATTTTTGGAGTCGATAAAGTGGAACCAGCCATCTTTTTTATCGGACTACAACCCCACACCCATCTAGAAGAATACGCCCTCAAAAAAGAAATTATTAAACCCGACTACGATCCCATGAGTTTAATGCCCTGGACAGCCAAAAAACTGCTCTGGAATCCTGAACCTTTGGGGTCATTTTTGGGCGAAGTTTGTCTGCAAGCATGGCGACAAAATCCCGATGATTTTGGACGGGAAGTGCTGAAAATTTTGGAAGCAAGACTAGGGAAAGCCGATTTAGAATCCGCTTTAACCGCACCGATAGAAACGAAGGAAAAGGTCTTAACTCCTGCTTAAAAATTAATTTTAGTCAATCCCAAGGCAGCAATTAGCGTTAGCATAAGTCTGAAATCAGGAGATAATAAATTCTTCTTTACCGGTAACTGCAAAATGACCGACCATCGCCCCCATTGGCTAGAATTAGCGGAATATATCGCCCTAGGATTAACCCTGCTTACCCTTATGGCCATGGGTGCGGGGTTTTTGCCTTTATTCCTCCTAGTAGTGACTTTCGGGTTGAATATTCTCAATCGTCTCCGAGAAAGAACCCTGCAACGTCAACGCTTAACTGAGATGACCGGTCAATTACAGAGTCAGTGGGAAGAAGAAAAAGAAGCTTTATCAGCACAAATACAGTCCCTGAGTCCCGCGGTGGCCAGGGATAACGCCCGTGCAGTCGCAGAATTAGAGGAGAATATTCTCGCCCTCGAACAGTCCTACAATCAAATTATTCAATATATCAACCGTAACGCGCTGCTCGAACGCATCGAACATCTGGAAAAATCCTACGGTCGCTTACACAGAGAGATTTTGCCGATTAACGAAGAATCGGCCGATATTAGCGCAACAAAAGCGGAAAATGAGCCACAAATCACCCTACCCGCCCTTAATTTAACTCCCACTTCCCCCCCCGTCGATATACCCCATTGGCACTATTATCGCCGTCTGACCGCCCATCGGGAAATGATCACAGCGATCGCAATTACCGAGGATCAACGGTTTTTAATTAGCGTTAGTTGGGATCGTACCCTAAAAATCTGGGATTTTGCGAGAGGAACCCTGATTAATACGGTTGAAGCTCATGATCAGGGCATTTTAGCCCTAGCAGTCACCAGAAACGGCGATTATCATCTAGCGACGGGAGGATTCGATCAAACCGTTAAATTATGGACTTTAGCCAGCGATGCCAGTAATCTGGAATTAAATCAAATTTTCCTCGGTCATCTCGGTTCGATTCACGGCCTGGATTTTGCCCCCCGTTGGCATTTTTTGGTTAGTGGTAGTTACGATCAAACCCTAAAACAGTGGAATTTAGAGCAGGAAACCGAAGAATTTAGTTCCTATGACAGTCTGGGGGCAATTTATGCCCTAGCAGTGGCTCCTAATCAAGATTTTATTGCCGCAGCTGGAGGTGATGGCACTGTCACCCTCTGGCAATTGGGATCGGGAGCAAAAATCGCCGTCTTATCCGGTAACGTTTCTTCGGTGCAGAGTCTGGCAATCGCTGCCGATGGTCAGATTATTGCCGCCGGTTGTGTGGATGGTACGGTGAAAATCTGGCAATACGACCCGGAGAAAAGCGGTCATTTTGCGCCAATTCGGGTGATCAATGCCCATAATGGTCAGGTGACAAGCTTGCTATTCGCACAGAAGGGTCAATGGTTATTTACGGGGGGAACCGACGGAGAGATTAAAATCTGGTTAGCCAATTATCAACAGGCGATCGCAACTCTCACCGCCACCAATGAGCGATCATCGCCGATCTCCAGTTTAGTTCTCAGCCCCGATTATTGCCACCTAGCGGCGGCCGCGGCCGACGGCAGCATCACCATCTGGGAAAATATCACTTAATGGTCGATCGAACTAGAAAAATTGTATAATGTAATGTCCCGGACTCGGTCGGGCCAGTTTGACCCCAAGAAAAAGTGACTGAGTTAACTGTCGTTTCTGCCTAATAGTTGTCATCGGGGCATCGAGAACGCGAGAGCGATCGCTTATCCCAGAATCATTACCCATAGTAAAAAATTCAGAATGAAGACTCCAACAGATCAAAGATTTGATTACGTCAAAATCGGTTTAGCGTCCCCCGAGAGAATTCGGCAATGGGGAGAAAGAACCCTACCTAACGGTCAAGTCGTCGGAGAAGTAACCAAACCAGAAACGATCAACTATCGGACTCTTAAACCGGAAATGGATGGGTTATTCTGCGAGAAAATTTTTGGCCCCTCGAAAGACTGGGAATGTTGGTGCGGTAAATACAAACGCGTCCGTCACCGGGGGATTGTCTGTGAACGTTGCGGGGTGGAAGTCACCGAGTCCCGGGTACGTCGTCATCGCATGGGTTTTATCAAATTAGCCGCCCCCGTCACCCACGTTTGGTATCTCAAAGGTATTCCCAGTTATCTCAGTATCCTGCTCGATATGCCCCTGCGGGACGTGGAGCAAATCGTCTATTTTAATGCCTATGTGGTTCTCGATCCGGGTAATGCGAGCAATCTTAGTTATAAACAACTCCTCAGCGAAGATCAATGGTTAGAGATCGAAGAAGAAATCTACGCAGAGGATTCGGAATTAGTCGGTATTGAAGTGGGGATCGGGGCCGAGGCTATCCAAAGACTCTTACAGGAAATTAACCTGGAAGAAGAAGCGGAAAGACTGCGGACGGAAATTGTCGAAAGTAAGGGGCAAAAACGAGCAAAATTAATTAAACGTCTCCGGGTAATCGATAACTTTATCGCCACGGGTTCTCAGGCAGAATGGATGGTTTTAAGCGTAATTCCCGTGATTCCCCCCGATTTACGCCCGATGGTGCAGTTGGACGGCGGCCGTTTTGCCACCTCTGACCTGAACGATCTCTACCGTCGGGTGATTAACCGCAATAACCGTTTATCCCGTCTGCAAGAAATTCTCGCCCCCGAAATTATCGTCCGCAACGAAAAACGGATGTTACAGGAGGCCGTCGATGCTTTAATTGATAACGGTCGTCGTGGTCGCACGGTGGTGGGAGCCAATAATCGCGCCCTGAAGTCTTTATCGGATATTATCGAGGGTAAACAGGGGCGTTTCCGTCAAAATCTCCTCGGTAAACGGGTGGACTATTCGGGACGTTCGGTTATCGTTGTCGGTCCGAAATTGAAGATCTATCAATGCGGTTTACCCAGGGAAATGGCGATCGAATTGTTCCAACCCTTCGTTATCCATCGTTTAATTAAATTAGGCATCGTCAATAATATCAAGGCGGCCAAGAAAATGATCCAACGGGGGGATGTCAACGTTTGGCACGTCTTGGATGAAGTGATCACGGGACACCCGGTGATGTTAAACCGCGCCCCCACCCTGCACCGTTTGGGCATTCAAGCGTTTGAACCGATATTGGTGGAGGGCCGGGCGATTCAGTTACATCCCCTCGTCTGTCCCGCTTTTAACGCTGACTTTGACGGGGACCAAATGGCCGTACATATTCCCCTCTCCCTGGAAGCACAATCGGAAGCGCGCTTATTGATGTTAGCTTGTCATAATATTCTCTCACCGGCGACCGGTCGTCCGATTGTTGCCCCTTCTCAGGATATGGTTTTGGGTTGTTATTATCTCACGGCCGAAAATCCCAAGGCCCAAAAGGGTGGAGGTCGTTATTTCGCCAGCATGGATGACGCTATTCGCTCTTTCGATCAGGGATTGGTGGATCTGCACGCTTCTGTGTGGTTGCGTTTACCGGTCGGAGAAAAGGTGAAAACCAATAAACCCGATGAGGAAGTCCTGGAAACGGAAACTCTCCCCGATGGCAGCATCTGGAAATATTATCGGGAGCGCAAAACCCGCGAGAAGGATGGTCAGATAATTTCTCAGTATGTGCGTACTACTGTAGGGCGAATTATCTACAATAAGACGATTCTAGAAGCTTTGGTGGTCTAGAGAGAGATTGAACTAGGGTGGGCAATGCCCACCTTAATTTTTAGGGTAAAGCGGCAATACATTCTATTTCCACTAGCACATCTTTGGGAAGACGGGCCACTTCCACACAGGCCCGGGCCGGCGCAGTTTCCGGGGGGAAATAACGGGCATAAACTTGATTCATTGCCCCGAAATTGGCTAAATCCGAGAGAAAGACGGTAGTTTTCACCACATTTGACCAATTGGCTCCTGCGGCGGTTAAAATGCCCTCTAGATTGGCCATAACTTGTTCGGTTTGGGCGCTAATTTCCCCGGAGACGATTTCACCCGTGACGGGATCTAGGGGAATTTGTCCCGCAACAAAGAGAAAAGGACCAGTAGCGGCGATCGCTTGATTATAGGGACCCACAGGGGCCGGAGCTTTATCAGTACGGATGACCTGATTATTCATGGGCAGGATAGTTAAAAAAGATAACATTGAATCAATTGAATATTTTCCCAGTTTTTCGATCGCTTACAGTTAATTTTCGCTGGTTAGGGGGTTTAATTTTGACTGATTGTCTTTGTCGAAGATGCGCTAAAAGCGATCCTGTGAGAAATAAGTCAACAGTTATGACGTTGCAATTCTGCATCTAACTCTGTTAACAAAGCATATATTCTATCAAAATTATATTTAGTTTTAGAAGGAGCGTCATAAGTTGTCAAAGTACCTTTAGTATGAGTATGAGCCGCTCGATTGCGACTTGTCTTTAGATTACCAAGATCACCTTTTAAAGCACTAATTTTACCAGTTTTTTCTAACTTTTCTTCGATTTTTTCTAATGTTGCTAAACCAATAACCATCATCAACATTTTTCTAAAAGCTTCATATTGAAAGTTAGAGTTAGGCTTAATAATCTCGTCTTTGATGAATTTTTGGTTAGCTTCGGACTTTAAGCATCGTTCAGCACATCATCATCCATAGTTTCCTCGATCCAGCCACATAATTCTATGAGAGCTAGTTTAGAATAAAAAATTTTTTTATCATCAGTTCTAGATTCATTATAGAGTCTATCAAGCCTGTTTAACGTCTTGAATAAATAACTTTTAGTAATCATTACCAGTAGATGAAAAAATTTTGATAGATGTATTAATTCTCTCTAAAGCCTTATCTTTTTGATAAATACCACCAGCTAAATTTTTAGTCAAAAATGGTTCAGATTTTATTAATCTAGAATACTTGTCTTGTAATTCACTATTGGAGAGATTGACTAAAGTATCTAAATTTTTGGCAACTCCTAAGAGAATTCCCTCAGCAATAACTTTACTGGTTTTGAGAGGTTCCTTTTTGAAGATTCTATCATAAATCAAGTCAACAGTTTGCTTAAATAATTGATCTTTATCTTGAATAAAATCTTCGTGAGCAAATCTATATTTATACATATAATCATTTAAAAATCCTGTCAATTTCCCCTTGTAGTTGTTGTAGTCATCATAAAAAGCAAAGAAACGAAGCACTAATTCTTCATCTTCAAATCGAGATGCTTTTTTCTGCTTTCGATCCATCAGCAAAAGCCAGTTTTCATATTGAGCGCATTCTTTTAAAAAAGTATTAAACTCGCCATTATAGATACAATTTCTGATCTCCTGATTATTGAGTTTTACTCCACCGGTATTTAAGCGATGGAAAATGTTAAAAATATAATTATTATGAGTTTTTTTGCTGGAGTCATAGCGAATCATGGTGATGGAAATAGTCATATTTTCTACGCGTTCATATAATTCTTCATGCTGAGTTTTTATTTCTTCAACTGTTTTTCCAGAAATAGACCAATCTACATCAGCTAATTTTGATAGCTTCCAATTTTCAGTAGTTAAAAATTTGACGATGGTACTAATTCGTTGTAATCCATCAATGATATAGCGTTTATCTGTCTTATAGTCAAGACTAATACACATACTAGGAATCGGTAACTGTTTCATTAAACTATCAATAAAACGAGTTTGTTGTGCCTCACTCCACACCACATCTCTTTGAAAATATGGATCGATAACCAATTGTTTTTTTTGATACATTCTAACTAGATCAGAGCAGGATCGCTGCTCATTATAAGCAATAATATCCGCAGGAGGAAAATCCACATTATCTTCTTCCTCTAGATACTTTTCTTCTTCGGCTGCTAGTAATTTCTCTTCTTGACTGAGATAATTAACCATAATTTTTATCCCTCCTAATATCTATAAAATCTCTAAAAAAGGCTCATCAGGTATTGTCCGATCAATACAACAACAAATCAGACCCAAAAACGAAGCCACTAACATCTTAACATAGAACAAAGAAACTTGCTCTACCAACTTGGTCAAGAGGGAAATTTATCTCAACGGCAAATAGCAGCTGGGATGTCATCAAAGCACGACCAAAGCGAGAATTAAGAAGGAATCAAGGTTCCCTCAGATGCTATCTACTGAAAATTGGTATCTTCATCGATTAAGTTAGCAATGGGAGCATAATAATCCAGTAATCCAGTGACAGGATAGCGATCTGCTATAGCGATCGAGGGAATATAAGGTATGATTAGATAGTCTTCTGAATCTATATCTATATTTTTGTCAATATCCTTTTGGAAAATTTGCCAAGCATGAGTAACTTTAGTTATTCCCGTATCACTTAAATCGGGAACGGGTGAAAAAACAAAATTAAGCGAAAGTCGGCCAAAAGAAGTCAAAGATTTCAAAACAAGCTCGATTCCTTTTTGATTTTGTTCGTTAGGAAATAAAAAAATAATTGCTTCGTTGGCTGCCTGTAGTAAAGATAAAGCTCCCCATTCATTGATTCCAGTACACGAATCTACTAAGATAAGATCAGGTTTTAACTGATTTTGAATCTCTCGACTAAAAGTTGACCAGAGTGTTTCCCCATTATCGAGAATTGTTGTTGCTCGCAGATCATCAACTTTAGCAATGTAATCAAGACTCAAATAACCCGCAGGAACAATAAATAGTCTTCCCGTCGTATCGGGAATATTAACTTCTCCAAATATTTTAGTGATATTAATCTTTGCTTCTACACCTTCTGGTAAATAGGATTTTTCATAAAAATAGTCCACAATTCCGTATTCCGGTAAGGGATTTAAGGGAAAAGCTGTGCTTAACCCCGGTGCTTCTAAATCCAAGTCAACAGCTACTACTTTACGACCTCGCATCGCTAAAATCCAAGCAACATGAATTAAAGCAGTTGTCCTACCTACTCCCCCTTTAAAAGAATAAAAAGTTACGGTTCTAGGAAGACAAAGTTCGGGAGAAGACGGTGATTGATTTTGTGGATTAGCTGACCACAAGGCTAAATCCTGCCAAGTGTGAATTGATTTTGCGTCCAGAAGTTGTGGAGCTTTTAGATCGAGAGAGGCTGCCTCCTGAATAGTATATAAAGATATAAAACCTAAAAATTTATGCTGTTGTTCTATGTCATTTTTAACTGCTTCTCTTCGCTGAGTTGGTGATAAATTTTCAAACTTATCACTGACGATAGTTATATTCAAAAGTCCAGCAGTAGATAGATTGAGATCAACCCATTCTTGTGCTTCTTTTTGAACATATATATCTGTTAATTTTTGTTTCAGTGATCTTAACCAAGTTTCTGACATAACTATCTCCTTAAAGTTGAGTAGCTTGTTTCTGAAGCCATTTTTCCAGACGTGTATAAGCTGATAACCACTGCTTGTATTCATCGTTATTCGGTTCACTGCTGGAATAACGCATAGTTATAAAATTTTGACTAGGATTTTCTACTATATTAATCCATTTTATCACCTCTGGACAATTTTGAACTCTCGAATAGAGACGATTATTACTTTTTAGAGCAGCTCTCAAACTGTGACCCGGATTAGTTATGGTATGTCCGGGGTTATTGGAATCAGTTTTCCATTCTTGACTGGATACCGAAGCTAAGATCATAGATTTCAGCAAACATTCGATCGTAATACCTCCAAAGTGCATAGCAGCTATTTTCCTATTAGATTTACAAAGTATTTCTGTATCTTGATGACGTTGTAAAAAAGCTGATTGGTAATCTTCCATCCCTAATTATCTATTCCCTAGAGTTAATACCTGTGAATAAGTTTTTAGCTGAGGATTAAACAAGGGTACTTTATTAAACAATAAAGCACCCTTTTAATTTAGCTTAGAACTCTCCTTTTAAAGCGGCATTACAGCGCTCACAAATAGTGGGATCATCGGCAAATTTTCCCACTTGAGTCGAATAATTCCAACAGCGATCGCATTTTTCGCCGTCTGCTTTGACAATTCCCACCGAAACAAAGTCCGATTCTCCCTTATATTCTGCGGTTTGAATTGCGCTAATATCCCTGACTAATTCCACTTGAGAAGAGAGAAATAGATAACGCAATTCATCGACTTTATTCCCCGTTAAACTATCACAATTATTGAATAATTCTAACTCCTGTTTTAAGGTTTCATCGGGAACATAAAGTAAAACTTTTGCCTCTAAAGAAGCACCGATCGCTTTATCATTTCTGGCAGTTTCCATCACCTTATTAACTTCGGTGCGTAGCTGACGTAATTTCGCCCATTTATCGGCCAATTCGCGATTATTCCAAGCAGGATCGATGTTTAGCCATCCTGACTCAAACACCGATAAATAAGGAGTTTTGTAGGGGAGAAATTGCCAGATATCTTCCGCTAGATGAGACAGGACAGGAGCGATCGCTTTAGCGAGATTTTCTAAAGCAATAGCATAGACTGTTTGACAACTGCGACGACGGAAAGAATTAGGATCAGAAATATATAAACGATCCTTAGCGATGTCGATATAAAAGTTAGATAAATCGACAACACAAAAATTCTGTACCGTCTGGAAAAAGCGGAAAAATTGGAAACTTTCAAAAGCTGCCGTAACTTCTGTAAACACTTCCGAGATACGATGTAACATATAGCGATCGATCTCTGGTAGATTTTCATAAGCTACCGCATCTTTAACGGGATCAAAATCATTTAAACTCCCCAGTAAAAACCTGGCAGTATTACGGATTTTATTACGGATATCTACCAACTGTTTGAGAATATTTTGACCGATATTCACATCATTGGTATAGTCCACCGAGGACACCCATAAACGAATCACATCCACCCCATAAGCGGGTTCTTTTTTCTGGTCTTTACCACCATTAATGATCACATTAGGATCGATGACATTACCCAGAGATTTACTCATTTTTCGTCCCTGTTCATCCAAAACAAAACCGTGAGTTAACACCGTTTTATAGGGAGCAATACCATTAGCAGCCACACTGGTTAATAAACTCGATTGAAACCATCCCCGATGCTGATCCGATCCTTCTAGATACATATCCGCAGGATAACTTAATTCTGGTCGAGCATTAGCCACTGCATTCCAACTAGAACCAGAATCAAACCACACATCCATAGTATCCATTCCCTTGCGATAACTGCGACCATTATCGCGATAACTGGGAGGTAATAATTCCTCTACGGATAACTCCCACCAAGCATTAGAACCCTTGACAGCGAAGATAGCTTGAACGTGATTAATCGTCTCCTCCGTTAACAGAGGTTCATTCGTTTCTTCGTCATAAAAAACAGGAATAGGAACCCCCCAACTGCGCTGACGAGAGATACACCAATCGCTTCTTTCACTGACCATAGAAGTGATGCGATTCTTACCCGTTGCAGGAATCCAACGCACAGAATCAATCGCGTCTAAAGCTAATTCTCGGAATCCTTCCACGGAAGCAAACCATTGTTCCGTTGCGCGGAAAATTGTCGGTTTTTTGGTTCTCCAATCGTAGGGATATTTATGCTGGTATGCTTCCTCTTTCAGTAACGCACCCTTTTCTGTCAGTGCTAAAATGATTGCTTCATTGGCATCTTTCAAGACATTTAAACCCGCAAATTGTCCCGCTTCTGCGGTGAAATTTCCCTTATCATCGACAGGAGAAAGTATCGGTAAACCGTAACGTTGGCCGACGATATAATCCTCCTGACCATGACCGGGAGCAGTATGAACTAATCCGGTCCCAGAATCGGTGGTGACATAATCCCCACCGATGAGAATAGCACTTTCTCTGTCAAACAAAGGATGACGATATTTAGTATGTTCTAATTCCAGACCTTTAACCGTTGCTTTAATCGTCAAAGTCCGGTTAAAAGTGTCGGCCAATTTTTCGACTAAATCCGTCGCTACAATTAGATAATTAGACTCGCTAGTTTCCACCACTGAATAGTTTAATTCTGGGTTTAATGCGACGGCCAAATTCCCGGGTAAAGTCCAGGGAGTAGTCGTCCAGATAGCGACGGATAAATTAGGCAAAAATGACGTTAAAACCGGGGTTGAAACTGACGTAATTGGGAAAGCAACATAGACACTGCGAGAAGTGTGACCTTCAGGATATTCTAATTCGGCCTCAGCTAAAGCGGTTTGAGAACTGGGACTCCAGTGAACCGGTTTTAGTCCCCGATAAATATAACCTTTCAGGGCCATTTTTCCGAATACGGCAATTTGAGCGGCCTCGTATTCAGGTTGTAGGGTTAAATAGGGATTTTCCCAGTCTCCCCAGACTCCATACCTTTTGAAACCTTCACACTGTTCTTTTTGCGTTTGAAGGGCAAAATCGTGGGCTTTCTGACGTAATTTCAAAGGGGTTAGACCCTCTTTTTCCGAGCTTTTGAGACTTTGTAAAACCTTCAGTTCGATCGGCAACCCGTGACAATCCCAACCCGGCACATAGCGCACTTTGTAGCCTTGCAGCAGTTTATATTTATTGATAATGTCTTTGAGAATTTTATTTAAAGCATGACCGATATGCAGAGACCCGTTAGCGTAGGGTGGTCCATCGTGGAGAATAAATAATTCTTTGGGGTTATTTTGCGCTAATTTCTCATATATTTGCTCATCTTGCCAGAATTTCTGGATTTCTGGCTCACGTTTGCTGGCATTTGCTCGCATATCAAAGTCAGTTTGGGGCAAATTAACGGTATCTTTGTAACTTTTAGCGTTGGACATTCTGGCAAACCTATGGATATCAATCGTTTTCGGGATTCATTCCTAAATAACGTCTCTTTGAGAGTCGTTATTTCTATTTTGTCACTTGTAATATTTATATTACAAGTGACAATCATTGATCTATTAGTCTACCGAGATTGAGTCCAAGAGCAATGATTCCGAAAGGCTATAATTTAGTTATTCGAGAATAGGGACCATGAGGACCATGGTGACGAATCCTAATTTTTTTTATGTCTCTCCAGAAGTGTATCTAGAAGGGGAAAGAGTCAGTCCGATCAAGCACGAGTACCGAAAAGGACGGATTTATGCGATGGTAGGGGCAAAAAAGCCGCATATTGTCTTAAATACTAATCTAGCCACTTTATTGAATATCCATCTCGATGATAGTCCCTGTCTTGTTCTCACTTCCGATATCAAAGTCCGGTTAGAGGAGGCAAATTGTTATTATTATCCCGATATTGCGGTGGTTTGTGACGAGAGAGAGATTAACAATACCGATGATTTTATTCTCTATCCCGTTCTGATTATTGAAGTATTATCGAAATCTACGGAATCCTTTGATAGGGGTGATAAATTTAGCGATTATCAAACCTGTCCCACCTTAAAAGAATATATTCTTATTCATCAAAACCAGATGAAAATTGAATGTCACCGTCGCGAGGATTCGGGAGTTTGGCAAGAACATATCTATGAAGCTGGAGATGAGGTAGAATTTACCCGTGTAGGATTCCGGGGATCGATCGCTTCTATCTATCGCAAAGTCCCCGGTTTGGTATGATTACAATTCTTTTTTGACATCGCACTTTTATGTCCCTAGGGATAGGGGTAAATCTGTCTCCCTTTGCCTACAAACCGAGATGATCAAGCATTTAATTCTATTTATCAAACCTGTAGGAAGTTTTCGTTTTGGGTAGCTGTTCGTCAATACCAAATTAGGTTATCGAAAATTTGGGTTAAAACCCCGTCGTTTTACGACGGCTTTAAGCTACAATGGAAAAAGCGATAACCAAGCTAAAAACTGAACCT
>MTBT01000211.1:0-11492 GCA_002282935.1 Microcystis sp. LSC13-02
TTAGCAGATTCAGGGGCACCTGAGCGACTCTCAATCTAGCTAAAAGCCTTTTCCTGTAAGGTTTTTAGCTTTATTCAGCAGACCCTAATTAAGCAGCAAATCCGACATACCGCACCACAATCCCTCCCGGAAGCGGATAGGTCGCCCGAGCAGGAGTAAAACAGGGGAAAACACCTGAAACTCCTTCCTCTGTGAATCACTGTTTTATGGCGAAAGGAGAAACAGCAGTCTAGAAAAGAGTTCTGGTATTATTTATAGACATCGCCGCGAGGTTTAATAGTTGTAATGACGTATAGATTGTTATCTCTATCTTCAAAAAACAACACTCGATACTTACCCACTCGCAATCTTAGTTCATCTCTTCCGTAAAGGGGTTTAATATCTAATTTTGTAGAATCCGAAATCAAAGTATCCAAAGCTTCAAAAATACGAATTTGGTCATTTTTTGGCATTCTTTCTAAGTAGCGTTCTGCTTGTCTAAGTAGAATATAATCAGCCAAGTTTATCTCCAAATAGTTTGTATTTTAATTCTGTTGAAGTGATTCCAGTATCTCGACCAGATAAATAATCTTGCCATGCTGCTTGGCTTTCAGCAAGTTCTTCGGCTGGAATGATCTCATCGTCATCTTTTGGCGCTAGGGTCGGCTTGATTCACAACCGACTTGGTTCTGCGGTTTCTTTATCGGGATTAAGAAAGGAATATAAAGATTTATTAAACTGTAGCTTAGAATACAGTTCGGGGGGGGTAGTGTGTATTGTTGTTTTCAACCCCCTTTGGTGTTGGGTTGGGCTGTTGTTTGATCTGGCTGCGAGAGACGCAATCGCAGTCATTGTACGCTGGTTAGGGAGAGGAATGTAAATATTTATTAAATTGCTGCGTAGAATGCCGTTCGGGGGGGAGAAATTAACAAGAACACACAAACTGAATTGGAGTTATAATGAACAGCAAATTTACCCATAGTTTCTTGGGGTTCTTGGCCATCGCTACCCTGGGAACATCAATTTTGCCAACGCAAGCTCAAGCTTCCACAATAGTGCTAAACAGTGGCCAAGTAAGTGGAAGTCCGGGAAACCCAGGTCAAACAGATAGCAATATTACCTACTGGACAAAGGGGATAGATGTAACTCCACTGTCGCCAACTCCCTTCACAGCGGCCGATTTTGCCAAAGCTAAGGGGATAGGTTGTTTTGGCTCTGATATATGCGGTTCTGCCAAGGTAGTTGCAGATTATCCCTTTGCTTCCCCTCCTTGGATTCCTTCTCTCCCAAATGCTCCAGATGCGCGATGGATTAACTGGGAGGTCGGCCCGTCACCGAGTTTTTATGGTTCTCCAGCAGCTTCGGTGCTATATGCCTATCGTTTTACCGTACCTGAACCAACCATCAACACCAAGGCACTACTATCTAAGAAATAAAGTGCCATTTAACGTCGTTCCTCAATAATCGTTTCTGAAATAGGTTTGCCCTCGATTTTAATCAATCGGGCTCTTCGGTTTGTGTTATGCAATGGACGGGGGTTATAAGGGATGTAACCCTTATATAGAAAGGCATTTAGCGATTTTTGTCAATTGTTGGATTTAGTCGATTTATGCCCCCCTATCGAACCATACCAAGTAACGAAGAACCATCAATCGTCGCTCAGTTATCGGTTGAGATGAAGGACGCTTAATCTGCTTCACTAATCCGGCATCAAGAAGAGATTGATGAAATAGCGCTTGTTTGTCAGCTTCTTCTTTATCCATAAGATACTGTTGAATCTTCTGATTAAGCTGCTGAAGTTCTTTTAACTCAAGAGTCTCAAGCTGATTCAAGATTTGAGTAAGGATTGCCTGTGTCATAATCTGCTACTTTTTTGACTGAATCTCTTATTACCGGGGATGAAGACTTGTTAGTCCTGAACCCATTTAGAAACATTAAAATCATCACCGCATTAGCATTTTTGGATACTTATTCCATCAGTTGATGGGGTTTATTTTTTTGCCTAGTTTCCTTGCTACACCAAGATTAAAACGTAACTCAAAACACCATGTTATGGAACAACAAACTATAGAAGGAACTTGGGAGGAAATTTTACAACATACCTACACCTGTCAGGCGCGGAGAGGGGAGAATAAATAAAAATAATCTCCTGACTCCTGACGACCGACGGCTCAAAAACCGATAACTGATTCTAGCGATCGATCTCGCCTTCGTAGGGTTGGACACCGATCGAGGGATAATTATCGTGGTTAGGACTGAAAACTTCTAACACTGCATGAGCTAACTTTTGGAAAAAGTCGGGACTCTCGTGCAAGGATTTGAGTGCCGCTTCTAATTCAGTAAGGGAGAAATCGAAGCCTTGCGAGCGAGCTATCTCTAGTAATTGCTGAGGATCTTGGGTTGAGCGCATTTTTTGACCCAATTCTTCGTTTTTAGCGGCTAAGGCGAAGAAGTCGAACACTTGATTTTTAGACATATAAATACTTTTCCTTTGATGATTAAAGGTGTGGCCTCGGCGGCATCGAGGCTAAACTGCCTAGTATGGTTTATTTTTATCCTACCAGTCAGGAGATATCCTCAAAGCAAAAGTTTCGTTTTTCTTTGCTTGTATGGCTGAGTATGCTTTTTCTGGGAAGTAGGGTGTAGGGTGTAGGGTGTGGGGACGTGGGGAAGTGGGGACGTGGGGTGTGGGGTGTGGGGTGTGGGGTGTGGGGTGTGGGGACAATAAATAAAAATAATCTCCTGTCTCCTGTCTCCTGTCTCCTGTCTCCTGTCTCCTGTCTCCTGTCTCCTGTCTCCTGTCTCCTGTCTCCTGTCTCCTGTCTCCTGTCCTGTCTCCTGTCTCCTGTCTCCTGTCTCCTGTCTCCTGTCTCCTGTCTCCTGTCTCCTGTCTCCTGTCTCCTGCTGACTGCGGACTGCCTCTTTCAAGTCAGAGGATAAATAGCCTAAAATAGAAACCTGCACTCTTGTTTCTGTAGCCAGCATCATGAATAAGTCCCCACGTCGTTACCATATCACCACCTTTGGTTGTCAGATGAATAAAGCTGACTCCGAACGCATGGCGGGTATTTTAGAAGATTTGGGGTTTCAATGGTCTGAGGATGCCAACGAAGCCGATTTAATCCTCTACAATACCTGTACAATTCGCGATAATGCCGAACAGAAGGTGTATTCCTATCTCGGTAGACAGGCTAAACGCAAACAAACTCAACCCGATCTTACTTTAATTGTCGCTGGCTGCGTGGCCCAACAGGAAGGGGAACAATTATTAAGACGGGTTCCCGAAGTGGATTTAATTATCGGTCCCCAACACGCAAACCGCTTGGGAGACTTATTACAACAAGTTTTTGACGGTTCCCAGGTGGTAGCCACCGAACCCATCCACATCATGGAAGATATCACCAAACCGCGCCGGGATAGTAATATTACCGCTTGGGTGAACGTCATCTATGGTTGCAATGAACGCTGTACCTATTGTGTGGTTCCGGGGGTGCGCGGGGTGGAACAATCTCGTACTCCTGCGGCAATTCGAGCAGAAATGGACCAATTAGGACAACAGGGTTATCAAGAAATCACCCTTTTAGGTCAAAATATCGATGCCTACGGACGGGATTTACCCGGAGTGACGGCAAGCGGCCGACATCTGCACAATTTCACCGATTTACTCTACTACGTTCACGATGTGGCCGGCATTGAACGTCTCCGTTTTGCCACCAGTCACCCCCGCTATTTTACCGAACGTTTGATTAAAGCTTGTCAGGAATTACCTAAAGTTTGTGAACATTTTCATATCCCTTTTCAATCGGGGGATAATGATATCCTCAAGGCCATGAAACGGGGCTATACTCAGGAAAAATACCGACAGATTATTGCTAATATTCGCGATTTAATGCCGGATGCTGCCATCAGTGCCGATGCGATTGTCGGATTCCCCGGAGAAACAGAGGCACAGTTCGAGAATACTTTAAAATTAGTCGATGAGATTGGTTTTGATCAATTAAATACGGCTGCCTATTCTCCCCGTCCCGGTACTCCGGCCGCTATTTGGGATAATCAATTAAGTGAGCAGGTAAAAAGCGATCGCTTACAAAGATTAAATCATTTAGTGGCCACAAAAGCTGCTGAACGTTCCCAAAGATATTTAGGCAGAATTGAGGAAATTTTAGTGGAAGACGTTAACCCTAAAGATGCTAGTCAAGTTATGGGAAGAACTAGAGGCAATCGCTTAACTTTCTTTACCGGAAATATTGAGGAATTGCGAGGCACATTTGTTAAGGTTAAAATTACTGAAGTCCGTCCCTTTAGTTTGACGGGAGTGATCTTTTAATAGTTAACAGTGACCTCTCAACAGTGAAAAAAGGCAATAGCTATCGGGAATAATTTGGTACTTTATGGATATTATCGCTATTTTGCAGCAAGATTATCAAAGATTTCCCCTCGATCAAACCTATGATATTTATGCTGATAACGTTTATTTTCAAGACCCTCTCAATCAATTTCGGGGGATTAAACGCTATCGGGAAATGATTGGTTTTATGAGTCAATGGTTCCAAGCTATCAAGATGGATGTCCACGCAATTGAACAGCAGGGAAATATTATTAATACCCGTTGGACATTGCACTGGACAACTCCTTTACCTTGGCGGCCCCGCATCGCTATTTCTGGACGCAGCCAATTAACTCTCGATGACAATAATCTGATTATTTCTCATATCGATTATTGGGATTGTTCACGCTGGGATGTGCTGCGTCAGCATTTACCTTTTTCCAGTTCTTAACTAGGGTTTTTAACCAGAAAATGCCGACCAACGAGCGCTCGTTTGCTTGACAAAATCCTGTAAAAATGCTAGGCGTTGATTTTGTTCCCAGACCTGTTTAACTTTATTCTGCAAACTCGTCCAATTCCAATCATTATTCAGCTGCTCGTTAATTTCCTGTTCTTGGAAATATTCAACTAAACTTAAACCAGCTAAACGAGTTAGATAGGCTGCCCCAATTCCTTGCACTGTACCACCGGCAATATAAGTAATCGCATTTCCCTTGAGAATCGTTCCTAATGCCTGAGTTGTCACTTCTACCATGCCCAATTGTATCATCATTTTCCCCAGGGTAGTCATGACTGTTTTTGCTTGTTCAAGGGACATTTTTTGTTGATAAATTGCCCCTAAATCCACTAACATTTGAGCGTTAGTGGCTGCCGCTAAAACTAAATCTAGGGCCGCAAGAGGATTAGCAAAAGTGGCAGTAGCGGCTATCCATTGGTATTGTTCGATAACAGGTAAAGCCTTTTTGCGTCGGGATTGATTAAGTAATTGTTTGGTTTCCTTTTCTAATTCTAGCGCTTGTCTCCAGATAGTTCCCAAAACTAATTCGGACCTTTCTCGCTCGATAATTTGTTGGAGATGATTATCTAAAGGATCGATAACTACCGTTTGGGTTTCCGTCCATTCCTTGATTTCTCCATTGCTTTGATGTTGACGAACTTTTAGGGGTTCAGGGGCAGCGGCTATGGCTAAAATATGATGAGCGGGAATAGTTTCTTTCAGTCTTTGTTTTAGGGAAAGGAGAATTTCTTCTCTGGTTTCGACGGGTAAACGATCCTGTTTATTGAGTAACAGGATAACCCGCTGGTGCATTCGATCGAATTGCTGGAGGATTTGCCATTCGGAATCGGTTAAATCCCCGTTGATAAGATACAAAACTAAGTCGGCTGCTAGGGACTTTTTCTGGTTAGCGGTAGAGTCGAGAGTCAGAAGGGGTTCCGTTTCCAGAAAAGCGATAGATTCTCCAAAGTTGCCGCTTTCTAGTAGTTTTTTTAAGGCAGTTTTACCAGTTTTTCTAGCACCAGTAATGGCAATTTTCAGGTCTTGGCGACTAAATTCTTGGTTTAATTGGGTTAAAGTGGTTTTGAGTGGGGTTAAGTCTTGATTGGGGTCTTCTTTGGCCAGATAATTAATTATCTGCTCGGCCTTGCTAATCGCTTGTTTAACCTTTTCTAGACTCAGGGGAGTGGGAAGGGAAAAATCGATTTTCGAGTTGGGTTTTTGCCAAAACCAGATACCGGCACCAAGTACAAACGCACCTAAAATACCCCAGGAACCGATTTCGCTCAGTCTGCTATTGAGAGTTTCCCCCAGGGTGAAAGCGATGGTAATGCCTATCCCCGTCACTAAAATCGGTTTACCCAATCTTACCGTCATTTTTCCTCATCCTCGCCAACTGCTGTGATTATTCTAGCTTTTTTGTGCTGGATTTCATCCCAAGCCAAACTTTTTAGCCGACAATTCCCCGCATTCGCCCCGGCCGCTCTTGCCTAAAAAGCCCCAGATATGTCATAATGATCGATTGCGTGTAAATTTACCCGATCCCCTGTTGTTATGGCTAGTAAAAAAGGCGTTCGCCTGATCATCACTGTAGAATGCACGGAATGCCGCAGTAATCCCGATAAGCGTACCCCCGGCGTTTCTCGCTACACCACCAGCAAAAACCGTCGCAATACCACCGGCAGACTGGAAATCAAGAAATACTGTCCCCACTGCAATAAGCACACCGTCCACAAGGAAATTAAGTAAGCACACTTTAGTTAAAAAGTCAAGTAATCTTTACAAATCTATGAGCTACTATCGTAAACGTCTCTCTCCCATCTCCCCCAGTCAACCGATTGACTACAAAGACACCGAACTCCTCCGCAAATTCATCACCGAACGCGGCAAAATTCTGCCTAGACGTATCACTGGTTTAACTTCTAAACAACAGCGAGATTTAACTGAAGCGGTGAAACGCGCCCGTTTAATGGCTTTATTACCTTTTGTCAACCAAGAAGCCTAAATTCAGTGATCAGTAATCAGTAATCAGTGAACAGTGATTACTGAAAATAACATATATAGTTAACTAATTACAGCAGTTATCTTAAATGGTGAGGTAGGAAGTTCTCCTTTTGGAGAGCCGGTCGTCGATACCAAATTAGGTCATGCTTCATCTTGATGAGAAACGCTGTAATTGAACTCTGATAAGTAATAGGACAAAATTAACTTCTTGGTGAGGATAGGCACTCACACAATATGTGTAATTAATTGTGTCTAGCTACTTAACTTAAAACTTAAACCTGATCACTGATAACTGTAAGCGATCTCAGTATATTGGGGTTGCTTTCTCGTTTTTGCAAAGAAATATATCAGAATCGGCAGCGGATAGGAAAATTCGTGCGAGAATCTTAAGAAATTGTTAAATCGCTCTAGGAGTAGCCAACGATTTTGTGATTATCGATCGAAATCCACCAATTAGCACCATGGGAGGCTCTTATGGAAAAGCAGCCATCAGCAATCGAGACCGAGTTAGATGGACAGCTACAAGAGGAGGATTCCGAGCAGTTTCTGCGTAGTATATTTAATTCCGTGCAAGCGTCGATTTTTGTAGTGGACGTGCTGGAAAATAGAGATTTTCGCTATGTGGGAGCAAACCCCGTTCATGAACGCTGGACAGGACTGCGCTCATCAGATATTAAAGGCAAAACTCCCGAACAAATCCTTCCCCCCGATGATGCGCGTAGTGTGCGGCAACACTATAGTGATTGTGTACGTTACGGAACAACTATTTCCTACGAACAGTATTTACCTTTTCAAAATATACCCTACTGGTGGCTAACAACTTTAACACCCCTACGGGATAACAATGCGCGCATCTATCGTTTAGTGGGAACCAGCACCAATATCACCGAACGCAAACAGGCCGAAGAAGCTTTAAGATTGCAAGCAGAACGAGAACAACTGCTGGGGGTAATGCAGGAAAGAATCCGGCAATCGTTGGATCTTGATCGCATTCTGCAAAGAACCGTTAAAGAAGTGCGACAATTTCTCAACTGCGATCGAGTGTTAATTTATCGTTTATTCCCCGATCATAGTGGCATGATTGTGGTGGAATCCCATACCCCGAGGATTAATTCTGTCTTAGGAAACAGGATACAGGATCCCTGTTTTAATTTATCCCCAGAACGTCTGGAAAATTATCGTCGCGGGAGAATTCAAGTTATTGAAAATGTCCATAATTCGGGACTTGATCCCTGTTATCGCAGCCTACTAACCTCTTTGCAAGTACAGGCTAACTTGGTGGTGCCAATTATCTGCGATAACCAACTCTGGGGGTTACTAATTGCCCAAAATTGCCAAAAAACTCGCTCTTGGCAATCCCAAGAAATCGATCTGCTCAAACAATTAGCCATTCAAGTGGGAATTGCCATTCAACAAGCAGAACTGCACCAACGGGTAAAATGCTTGAATACTGCCCTAGAATCGGAGGTTCAGCAAAGAACCGCCGAATTGCAGATGAGTTTGAAGTATGAAGCATTAATCGGACGGATTACCGAAAAAATTCGCGATAGTCTCGATGAAAATCATATTCTGCAAACCACCACTAGGGAATTAGTCCAGGTTTTACCCGTAGAACGCGCCCAAATTGAGCTTTACGATCCCAGTCGCAGCAAAGCCACTATTGTCCACGAATATACCACTCAAAAGCTTATCTGTCAGGGAATTACCCGTCAAATTAGCGATTTTCCCGAAATCTATCAACCGCTGCTGCACAAACAAATTTTACAATTTGTTGATCGTCTTCCCCTTGGCAATCCGCAAATTGGTCGTGTTAACCGTTGTGCTTGTCCTATCTTTGACGATCAGGGTTTTTTGGGCAATCTTTGGCTAATTCGACCAGCTAATCAGATTTTTAACTCCTTAGAAACTAATTTGATTCAACATATTGCCGCCGAATGTGCGATCGCTATTCGACAGGCGCGACTTTACGAATCTTCCCAAGCACAAGTGCGGGAATTAGAAAAACTGGAAAGATTAAAAAGCGAATTCCTGAAAACCCTTTCCCATGAACTGCGAACCCCGATTACCAGCATTCGTCTAGCGGTGGAAACCCTGGAAAGTCTCCTAGAATATCAAGGGATCGAGATTGATCCACAGGATTCGATCGGTCAACTGTTGCAAATTCTTAACATTGAATCTCAACGTCAGAGTAAGTTAGTTAATGATCTGTTGACTTTAACCTATCTGGATGCCGAAACCGAACCCCCGGCGATCGAAGCAATCGACTTACTTTCGTGGCTACCCTTATTAGTGGAACCTTTTCGTCATCTCACCCGCGAGCGACAACAGCAGTTAATTTTAGATATAGATGGGGATATACCGGAGATTAACACCAGTCTGTGCGCTATCGAGCGCATCATAGCGGAATTACTGACCAATGCTTCTAAATATACCCCAGAACGAGGAATAATTAGGGTAAATGTCAGGCGTGCGGGCGAGCAAATATTAATTAGTGTGAGCAATGGGGGGGTAGAAATCGCCCCAGAGGAATTATCAAGAATATTTGCCCCTTTTTATCGCATTCCTAACCACGATCCCTGGCGCTACAGTGGTACCGGTTTAGGTTTAGCTTTGGTCCGCAAACTGATTAAACCCCTGAATGCCACCATTGATGTCACCAGCGCCAACGCTGTCACCACTTTTACCCTCACCTTGCCAATCTAGTCGAGCAGAAAACTTTTAAAAAAAAACCTTGCAATTATTTAGAGAGGGTGCTATATTGAGAAAGGACTGAAAAAAGCCGAGATAGCTCAGTTGGTAGAGCAGAGGACTGAAAATCCTCGTGTCCGCGGTTCAAATCCGCGTCTTGGCATCAGAAAAACAATAAAATTTGCCCTGTATTTACTTCCTATTCTGCTAGGTTTTGTAAATGTAGCCTTTCTCGTCAAGATGAAGTGTAACCTAATTTGGTAAGCTGAAAGCTTTGATGTACTTAGTTTCTAACCTTCTTTTTAGGTAGGAGAATTGCCAGATTCTTTCTTTTGCCTGTTGCCTGTTGCCTCTTGCCTTCAGTTCACTGATTACTGATGGCTGATTACTGATCACTGAAAAGTCTCCCCAACCCGCAACTACTTTTTGATTTTTGGCTTGACGTAAGCGGTCACGGATTAAGATAATCTAACAAGTATGTACGATAATGAAATCCTAGACTCTAACAACTCCTTAAATAATCCTCTCGATGGGAGCGATCCGGACCTAGCAGCGGAAATCCCCCCCGATCCAGAGGAAATGCTCTCATTGCTGACTTCTGCTCATGTGAGCGAGAGAATGATCGCCGCTCGGGCCTTTTGTGAATTGCGTGACGAAAGAGCGATCGCCCCCTTACTAGAGATGTTAAGCGATGTCTGTCCCCTAGTGCGTGTCAGTGTCGCCTACGCTTTGGGCAGAAATCCCAGTCTTAGCGCCGTGGAGCCTTTAATCGATCTACTGGCCAGAGATTGGAATGGTTACGTCAGAAAAGGGGTAGTTTGGGCCCTGGGCAACTGTGGCGATCGCAGAGCGATCGAGCCTTTGGTTCATGCTCTCAAAACCGATATTTCGGCGGTGCGATTATGGGCTGCCAGTAGTTTGGCCCAGATTGCCAAGGTCAATTATGAAGATATCATCACCGTCTTGCCGCCTTTAATTGAAGGATTGCGCCGAGATTTAATCGCGGCGGTGCGGAGTAATTGCGCTTGGTCGATCGGTCAATTATGCCGAGAATTGCCCTTAAATGTTATTTATGCCACGGCGATCGATGCTTTGATCGAGGCCTTGGTGGAAGATGAAGATTTAGGTGTCAAGGAAGATGCTAGGGGTGCTTTATTAAAAGTGGGCGACCCGAGAGGATTACAATTGATCGAGGAATTAGAGCTTGAAGGAATTATCTAAACCGCTAATTTTGGGCGTTACGGGGGCATCAGGGCTGATTTATGCCGTCCGTACTCTCAAATATCTACTTTTAGCCGACTACACGATCGATTTAGTGGCCTCCAAATCAGCTTACACTGTCTGGCAAGCGGAAGATAATGTGCGGATGCCTCCAGAACCGGATCTGCAAGAACAATTTTGGCGCAGCCAATGCGGGGTGATGGAAGGGGGAAAATTACGCTGTCATCGTTGGGGTGATGTGGGGGCAACGATCGCCAGTGGTTCCTATCGCACCCTTGGTATGGTAATTATTCCCTGTAGCATGAGTACAGTGGCCAAATTAGCGGGGGGATTAAGTTCCGATTTGCTAGAAAGGGCGGCCGATGTACAGATTAAGGAGGGCAGAAAATTGGTGGTAGTGCCGCGAGAAACCCCCTTTAGTTTAATTCATCTGCGTAATTTAACCACTTTAGCCGAGGCGGGCGTTAGAATTGTGCCGGCAATACCGGCATGGTATCACCATCCCCAATCGATCGAGGATTTGGTCGATTTTGTTATCGCTCGTACTCTCGATCAGTTAGATATCGATTGTGTGGCCATTAATCGCTGGCAAGGACATTAACAGTTATCAGTTATCAGTTATCAGTGGGTAAGTTATCAGTTATCAGATGTAAGTTTTAAGTTAATTAGTTAGTTAGGGTTTGCTGAAAAAGTTTTTCGGTGGGGGTAGGAGTCAGGAGTCAGGAGTCAGGAGTCAGGAGTCAGGAGTCAGGAGTCAGGAGTTTCAGGCTTTGTTGC
>MTBT01000211.1:11506-24885 GCA_002282935.1 Microcystis sp. LSC13-02
CAATCCTATTTTCTTGCACTAACATCGGACTTTAACAGGTCAAAAGCTTTATTTTAAAAGGGTTTTACCATTATTCAGCAGACCCTAGTTAGTTATCTTTATCTTTGTACCTGTTTACTGTTTACTGATCACTGTTTACTGATCACTGATCACTGAATCAAGGGAGGTAAAAATGGGCTGGATTATGGTCTTATTTGCGATCGCTGTGGGCGGATTACTGATCTGGCAGAATCTGGGGGTGATCACTTTGGTCTTTTTTGGCGGTATTATGACGGTAAAACTGCCCCTAGCTGTCTGGGTGTTACTTTTCACCCTAGCGGGAATTATCAGTGGTTTAACCCTGCAATTTCTCTATAGTTTTGGTCGTCCTTTGGCTGCCCCAAAAGCCTCCCCTCCTATAGCCAATAATCCTAAAGTCTCACCCCCATCTCCCCGACCTACCTATATTCAAGATTCTGCTGCGTCTCCACCGGGTAACGATTGGGAAAGAGATAGCGGTGATGATTGGAATTTTGATGCACCCCCCGAAAAACCGACTACCATTCAGGATCGGGAAGAATTCCCGCCTAGGGTTGCTGATGGGGAAAAAACGAATTTTGTCAAGCCTCCACAGGACAGTTCTCAAACTGACTCGGTTTATTCCTATAGTTACCGCACAGCCAAACAGAGTCGCGGGGAAAAGGCCGATCAAGTTTACGATGTCAATTATCGGATTATTACGCCCCCTGCCCAAGATCAAAACGAAGATCGGGAGGTAAACAAAGCGGATGAAGAAGAGTGGATTTAACTTTGACAGAAGCAATTCTGTCTAAGCAAGTAATCTCTGTGAACCAAGAATCCCCGTCTCTTTAGAGCGGGGAGTGTCAAAATGGTTAAATCTAGGTTATGTAGACAGAGCGCCATGAAACACACATTATCCGTATTAGTTGAAGATGAAGCGGGAGTTTTAACCCGTATTGCTGGATTATTCGCCCGTCGCGGCTTTAATATTGAAAGTCTGGCCGTGGGTCCGGCCGAACAGATGGGAGTTTCTCGGATTACGATGGTAGTACCGGGAGACGAGGACAGCATCGAACAGTTAACCAAACAACTTTACAAATTAATTAACGTCCTCAAGGTGCAGGATATCACCCAAACCCCTTGTGTGGAAAGGGAATTAATGCTGATTAAAGTTAATGCTACCGCCGAGCGCCGGGCCGAAGTGATCGAATTAGCGCAGGTATTCCGAGCGCGGATTGTGGATATTTCCGAGGAAACCCTGACCATCGAAGTGGTGGGGGATCCGGGTAAAATGGTGGCGATTATGCAGATGCTGAATAAATTTGGCGTTCGCGAGGTGGCCCGTACCGGTAAAATTGCCCTGATTCGCGAGTCGGGAGTCAATACGGAATACCTCAAAGCTTTAGAGGCTAAAATGTCAATTTAGGGATATTGGGTATGAATTGGGAATTGGGGTTTTAGGGTGTTAAGGTGTTGGGGTTTTAGGGTTTTAGGATGTTAGGGTTTTAGTTGAAATTCCCCATTTCACCATCCCCCATTCCCCATCCCCCATCCCCCATCCCCCATCCCCCATCCCCCATCCCCTGATAAAAACTATGTCTAACCAGTCGCCGAAAACCCAAATTAGTCAACTTGTCACCGTTGCCGTGCAGAAATTGCAAGGAAAGGTGAATTTTCAGTCCGTAAATCTCAAAAAAGGGGCGAGGGTTCCCGAATTACGCCTGAAAAACGAGAATGGCAGCGGGGAAAGCAAATATCCCCTTATCGGCGATCGCTATTTGTTGGGTCGTAATTCCAGTTCCTGTGATATTACTATCCGTAACACCGTGGTGAGTCAGATTCATTGTTCCCTCCAGCGTGACCCAAAAAATCCCCATCATTTCCTGCTCACAGATGAAAACTCCACTAACGGGGTTTATATGGGTAAACGTCGTCTCAAAAGCGTTTCCCTGCGTCATGGTGATACCTTTACCCTGGCCCCCCCAGACTTAGCCAATTGTGTCACCATATCCTATTACTGTCCCCCTCCCCTGTGGGCGCGACTTTTGCGCTATGGTTTCTATGGTGCGGGTGGTATTTTCGGTTTATTAGTTTTAGCGGTTATCTGGGAAAGTCGCAGAGTGAATGTTTATCCACTCCCTTCTGGGGTGAGCGGTCCGGTGGTGGTTTACCCTAGGGATGGTCAAACTTCCCTCAATCCCATGGGACAGGAAACTCACCGAGAATTAGATAATCTGGGCGATTTTTCTCCCTATTTGACCAAGGCGGTTGTCGCTTCCGAAGATAGTCGTTTTTACTGGCATTTTGGCGTTGATCCTTTGGGGATTGTCCGGGCAATTAAGATTAATTGGCAAGGTCGGGGCCGTCAAGGGGCCAGTACCCTGACTCAACAGTTAGCGCGTAGTTTATTCCCGGAAGTCGGTCGCCAAAATACTGCCGATCGCAAACTCCGGGAGGCTGTGGTCGCTTTACAATTAGAAGCGGTCTATAGTAAGGATACAATTCTCAAAACCTATCTCAATCGAGTTTATCTCGGTCTGGCCGGTTACGGTTTTGAAGATGCGGCCCGCTTTTATTTCGATAAATCCGCTAGAGATTTAGATATCTCCGAGGCTGCTACTCTTGTGGCTATGTTACCCGCCCCGAATCGATTTAATCCCATTCAAGATTACGACACTTCTGTAAAAAATCGCAATCTTGTCATCGATCGCATGGCCGAATTAAGGATGATTTCCCCAGAAGCGGCGGCCAGCGCCCGCAGATCCCGCATTGAAATCAGTCCCCAAGCCAAAAAATCCCTATCTAGTACGATTGCACCATATTTTTATAGTTACGTTTTCGAGGAATTACAGGAGCTTTTAGGGGAAGAAGTGGCTAAAGAGGGCAATTTTATCGTTGAAACCAGTTTAGACCGCCGGCTGCAAGCGATCGCAGAAAAAAGCTTAAAAAATAATGTCTTAAACCAAGGACCCCGCTATCGTTACTCCCAAGGGGCTTTAGTTACCTTAAACGGTCAAACTGGGGAAATTCTCGCTTTAGTCGGGGGAGTTGATTATCAAAAAAGTCAATTTAACCGCGCTATCCAAGCTAAACGTCAACCCGGTTCCACTTTTAAGGTATTTGCTTATGCTGCCGCCTTGGAAAAGGGAATATCGCCCTATAAAACCTATACCTGCGCTGGACTCTCTTGGCAAGGACAAGCCTATTCTCCCTGTGAACGTAGTAGCGGGGGGGTCAATATGTTTCAAGGTTTAGCGCGATCGGAAAATAGTGTCGCCCTTCGCATTGCTCGCGAGGCAGGATTAAGTAATGTGGTCAATGTGGCGGAACGTTTGGGGGTCAAATCACCTTTAAATCCTGTACCAGGGCTAATTTTAGGGCAAAGCGAGGTAAATGTCTTGGAAATGACTGGCGCTTATGCGGTTTTTGACCATGGCGGGCGCTGGAATCGTCCCCACGCCATTAAACGCATTCTCGACGCTTCCGACTGTAAAAATGTGGAGGATTTGAGTACTTGTCGGGTTATTTATGACTATGGCGAAGATAGCGATAGAAATCAGCAGGTAATCTCCCCTAAAACCGCCGAGACGATGAATAGCCTATTGCGGGGGGTGATAACTAATGGTACAGGCGGCGCTGCCAGTATTGGCATGGGAGAAGCGGGTAAAACGGGAACTACGAATAATTATGTGGACCTTTGGTTTATCGGTTATCTTCCCCCTCGCGACTGGGTGACGGGCATTTGGTTAGGTAATGATAATAATTCTCCCACTGCGGGCAGCAGTCAACAGGCAGCCAAGTTATGGGGCGATTATCACCGTCAGTTAATCACTACACCAAACTAATCCCAATAGGACTAAGCTACTGTTCCCGTTGCCTATTCCAGAGTTCCCTAAAACCAGAGACTTTGTACCTCACTATTAAGATAACTGCTTTAAAGTAATAAGGGTGTCCTAGCCCTAGCTAACACACCCGCAGAGACTATTTCTGGTGGCTTGATTTTAGCCCAAAAATCCACAATTGCCCGACCCACCGCAGTGGAGGGACAGGGATAGATTAGACAATGACAATCTGATTATTGGTGATAGCTGGCGCTGGCGTACCAGTAAGGGTTGCGATTCCGAGCAGACTACCAGTAGCGGCAAGGTTTGAGTCATACTGTAAAAGGCCAGTACCAGGATTGTAGATAAATCTGGCAATGTTATTTTCGACTGCTGCTAATTGGTTAGAAGCCAAAGTACCGAGAGGCAATCCACCGAATTGAGCGCTTGTAAATGCCAGAAGATCACCGTCAGCGATGGTAAAATCGGTGATGGTGTCAACGCCCTGATTGGTAGCAGTGTAAGCAAAACGGTCAGCACCAGCGCCGCCGGTTAGGGTATCGGTTCCCACACCACCGATTAGGCTATCGTCTCCATCACCACCGATTAGGGTATCGGTTCCCGCACCACCGTTTAGGCTATCGTTTCCATCGCCACCGATTAGGGTATCGCTTCCCGAGACACCATTTAGGGTATCGTTTCCATTGCCACCGATTAGGCTATCGTCACCATTGTTACCATTTAGGCTATCGTTTCCATCGCCACCATTTAGGGTGTCGTTATCAGGTCCACCATTTAGGGTATCGTTGAACGCACTACCTGTAATGAAATAGGGAGCCAAGTTGGAGAGTGGTGAGATCGTAGTTTCACCATCCATGGGCATAGGGTCGATATTTATTGGTGTCGTACCTGCTGCTTTCGTGTACGAAGGACCGTTGGGGTTGATTTTTAGTATATGAGTGCCGCCAACCGTAGATCTAACAAAGGTATTGGTAGCTGCTGCTAGGGAAAAGTTCTCAGAAAAGGCTGTCTTGTACCCGGAAAGGGTTGAGCTAACAGCACCAGTCGTTCCGTTGAATAATCTCCAAACCGTATTGCCGTCACCGAAAACGCCAATGGAAGTGAGATTATATGTACCAGTGGCTGTTGTCGGCAGAGAAATAGGGGCATTAGGATTGGCGTCCAAGAACTGGGCAACTGTTGTAAATTGACCAACTGTGAAACTAACGCCCATGGTGGCGTTGTTAAAAGATATGGTAATAGTGTCGGCCATAGTTTTTTCTTTGAATGATATGTTTGTACTTGAGGATTTTGACAATCTTCTCCCCAATTATTATATACCAAGAAAAAAATGCAACCTTTTTTTCTGGGCTTGTTTTCTGAATTGTTGTTAATGGTCAAGTTTTTATCAATTTTGGGTTAATTTTCGGCTGGGTGTGATATAAATCACGCCAGAAATTAAAGTTAATGTCACCGATAGCCAAAAGGCAATCTGAGAAATTAAGTTATATTCAGAAGGCAAGGGAGCAATTAAGAGAGCGATAGCGATAATTTGGCTGACTGTTTTGCTTTTTCCCCACCAATTAGCCCCTTTTATGTCGCTATTTCCCGTTAAATTCGGATTAATCCGCCAACCAGCGATCGCTAATTCGCGAGCAAGAATCAAAAACACTCCCCAAGCAGCAATTAAATCCATTTCAATCAGAGCTAAGAGGGGAGCGAGAACCAGCAATTTATCGACCAAAGGATCGAGAAATTTACCTAATTCGGTGATTTGATTGAATTTTCGCGCTATATAACCATCGAGCCAATCGGTACTAGCGGCAATCAGAAAGATAATTAAACTTAACCAGCGATCGATTTCTGTGCCTTGGTGCAACCAGTATAAAATTAATGGCAGTCCCAAGAGTCGCGATAGGGTAATCGAGTTGGGTAGGTTCATTTTTCAGTAAACAGTGAGCAGTAAACAGTGAGCAGTAAACAGTGAGCAGGTATAAAGATAAAGATAACTAACTAACTAATTAACTTAAAACTTACATCTGATAACTGATAACTGATAACTGATAACTGATTTTAGCTGGCTAATTTGAGATCAAAATTACTTTGTTTATTGCCTAATTGTCTGAGCCAACGATAATTATAAGCTAAAGCACCCCAGAAGGTGGGATAAACGGCATAATTAACGCCAAATTCTTGGCAAACTTCCGCTAAAATTGGGGCAATTTTAGGGTAGTGAATATGGCAAATTTGCGGGAAAAGATGGTGAACGACTTGATAATTTAATCCCCCTAAATACCAATTTAAAAAGACATTTTTAGGTGCAAAATCTACGGTAGTTCGCACTTGAAATATTGCCCATTCGTCTTCGATTTGGTTAGCTGCCGAGGGTTGAATAAATTCGGCGGGTTCCAAAACGTGAGCTAACATAAATACATGACAGGCAAGCACTCCATAGGTCATAAAAACAATGAGAAAACCGATCGCTATTTCTAGGGGACTATAACCAACTAAGAGAGGAATGCCAATAAACCAGAAGAGATAAACAAATTTTCCGCTCAATAAAACGAATAGATCTATCGGTTTAGGATTGGGAATTTTAATCTCGCCAAAACGATTACAAAAGAGGATAGATCGCACATCGGAGAATGACCAATATATAGGAATTATAGCGTAGAGAATCGGGATAAATAAATGTTGATAACGATGATACCATTTATGCTCGGCATGGGGAGTCATTCGCACGACACCATCGCCGTGAATTTCCACATCGTATCCTAAAACATTGGTGTAGGTATGATGGAGATAATTATGACGAAAACGCCAGAGATAACCGGAAGTACCGATGATATAATCGTAGCTCATGCCAAGGAGAGAATTAACCCATTTTTTACTAGAATAGCCGCCATGGTTAGCATCATGACCAATGCTAAAACCAATCCCTGCTAATCCTCCTCCTAAAACCATGCAACCAATAATTTTTAGCACCCAGATATCCGGACCAAAAAGCACAAATAGCCAAGCGGCAATTACCCAGGTTAAAATCGTGATCGTCTTCAGGTACATGGCAAAATTATCTCTGGTGGGGATGCCGTTTTCGGTAAAATAAGCATCAACCCGTTTATTCAATTCCTTTCTAAAACCCTGATTTTCGGTAAAAGTTACTCGCATTCCTATTTTTGTCCTAGAAGTTGATATGACAGCAATTTGTGGCAGCTCAGAGTTAATTTATGAGTCTTTTACTGGTTTGCTAAGGCTGTCTCAGCATAACTGATAATTTCTCATCAGTCCCTCATCTATTGTCAGAGAAAGAGGTGCGCTTGGCAAGGGAATCGCTCAATTTATTGGCTACTCTTGCAGAAAATCCTCGGTTTTTACCTAATCAGATATCAGATACCTGTAGCCGGTGATAGAAATGAGCGTTGGGTACTTTTGTACTACTATTAAAGCCATTGAAGGCGATCGAGTTTTCTGGTGCGAAGTGCCACAATTAAGAAAATCGATCGATGCGATCGCTGGAAGCGTGGCCAATGATGAAGCGGTGTATTTTGATCTATGGCAATGGTTACAGAATGAGCCTAATAACCAATTAGTCAAGTCTCATTGGATGGTTTTTTTACAATATCGTTCCTCTATAGTAACTCAAAGGGTCTATCAAAATGTTGGCCATCGGATCGATGCTGATTATGAAACCCTATTCTACTATTTGCTGAATTTGCTTGCCACGGCAATTATCAATAATCCTAGCAATTTTTACGGTAATTTTCAGGATAACAAGACCAACCCGGGATTTTTTCGCTTAATCTTAGAAAAATGGACAGATAAAAAATTGAGAAATACTCTCTATAATTTCCTGCGAGGAGAGTATAAAACTATTGGTAGGACTAATCTCGGTATAGTCAGTCTTTTTAGTGCGAATAAAATTCAAAAAATTTTACGAACATCGGGTATCTTTACCGAGAATTACCTGCTAATATTTAACTGTTTTCGAGAGGTTAAAAAAGCTTCTCTTAGATCATTGGATAAGTGGCAAGAGGAGGATTGGCAACAAGTAATCGATCGCCTACAGCAGTTACAACCGCAAGTTATTCTCACCGTGGAGGAAGTGCAAGCAAAACTCAATCAAATAGGAGAGATAATGCGTAATCATATCGATCCTCCTTACTCTAAATTTGAGCCTAATAATTATGACGATAATAGCAATTACTTTTGGGACAATCTCCCCAGCAAGAAGCAAAGTCAAGACTTACTACAACAGCAAGAAATCCAGGAAGATATTAAGAAGTTACTGATCACTCAAGAGGAGGAAGTTAAACAGATTGTCTATTGTTACTATCATCAAAAGATGACGCAAGCACAGATCTCTAATCGATTGGGAGTTCACTCATCTACTATTAGTCGAGAAATAACCCAATTATGTAAAAAATTTTATCAGCTACTCTGTGCAAGGGAAGGCAAAGATTGTCCTAGTTTGTTAAATGAGATTAAATTACAATCTCGGCAAAAACAAGAGATCGATGCTTATCTGGAATATTTTTGTCAGTCCTACTTAACTCAAATCTAATCTGTTAGGAGATACCATGAAAGTCAACCTCGATATTTTGCAACAAATTAACCCGAAATCCCTTTGGCTAACTTTTTCGGAAACAGAGATCAAGCAAGCTCGATCGATTCTCGGTCAATACTCGAATCAAACCGCCAAAAATCAGGCTTTGATTAATTACTTAGTCCAAATATGCTTAAGCAATTGGCTGAAAGATAATCTTGATTTTTCCCTTCAAACAACACCTAAAAACCATCAGTATCTTTGGGAGTTTATTAACGGGTTTACCTGGCAAATTCAAGACAAAAAAGTGACTACTATTCCCAGTCAAACTATTGACATTGAGGGATTGACAATAGAGCAAGAATGGGTTGATATTCCCGATTTAGCGGCAGATTTTTATCTAGGGGTGCAGGTAGATTTAGCAGAAAAATTCCTCAATATCTGGGGTTTTATATCCAGAAAAGATGTTAAAAATCTCGCAGAATACGATCCAATTTACCATCAATATTATTTGGAAAGTGAGCAAATTATTGATGATTTAGATATTCTTTGGCAGAGTTGTTTAGAGGGAGAGAGTGAAAAAGGAAAACTGGAATCTCTAGCAAAGTTATCGCCAGCAACAGCAGAAAATTTAATTAAAAAGTTAGGTCAAGTTTCCCCCTATTCTCCGAGATTAGATATTAGTTGTCAGCAGTGGTTAGCTTTGTTGAATAATCAACAATGGCGAGAAAAACTTTATCAGCAGCGTTTAGAGGTAATCCCCACCAAACTTAGTCAATGGTTGCAGGTAATTATTACAGAGAAATGGCAGGAAATCCTCAGCACTATCGACAATTATCGTCCAATTAATCCGGGTTTTTTGTTGGCTGCTGAAAAAATCAGCAGCCGAGAATCTCCGACAGATATTCAGCGAGGAATTAGACAACTGTATGCTAGTCAAAAAGAGGTGGAATTTTCGGAACATTTAACCCCAGAGGAAGCTTTAGCAAAACTACAACATCAAACCCAAGATGAAACTATTCGCTGGCAAGCGGCCGAATATCTCTGGAATATCGATCCTCATTATCCCAATGCTGCTATCCGTAAAATGCTCGATGTGGGTAGTCAATTAATGGGACATAAAATCGCTTTAATGGTAGGAGTTTTATCAACCAGTAACCAGAGAATTGCTGTCTTAATTCGTGCCTATGCCATGGACAATTTTGCCAAGCTACCCCCCGGTTTATCTTTGCAAATTAGCGATGAAATAGGCCAATTAATCCCCAGTTTAGAAGCAAGAGCAAGGGAGAAACCCTTAGATAGCTATCTGCAACTTTATTTTCTAGCTGATGCCGACGATCGCTTTAATGTTAACCTAAGTTTAGGGGACAGTAGCATTACCGAGCAGTTTAGGATTTAATAGAGATAGCAGAAAATGTCAAGGGTAGAGACATGAGCAGAGTTGTGATTCTGAAAATTGGGGAGGGAAATTTTGCAACGGGATTTTCCGTCACTCTAGAAATTCGTGACAATCATCTCTTGATAGCACCTTTTACCGAGGGTAAATTAGTCCCTAACCTTGACATTGCTGACGCTTTGCAAAATTATCGTCGAGCTTATTATCATTGGGTAAAAAGTCAACCCAGTTTAGGAATTACCGTTCCTCATAGCATGATCACCCATGCAGCGGTAGGTGATCCTAGAGACAACCTCAGAAAAGCCACTAAAACTTTAAAAGATAGCTTAAATGAATGGCTAAATTCTAGTTATCTGAGTTCGATACAAAATCATATCTTGTTCCATATAGGTACTGAGTCAGAAGTAAGATTTTTTATCCAAACTACCCACTTTGATTTACAACAAATTCCCTGGGAGTCTTGGAATTTTTTACACGAATGGTGTCCTGATGTGGAAATTGCTCTTACTATCCAGAGAAATCCCCCGATAACCCCGATAATTAACCTTACTTCTCCGATTAAGGTTTTAGTAATTTTGGGCAATATTGACATCGAAAACAAGCATACTTCCCTGTGTTTATCCAGTTTGCAAAAGGTACTAGGAAACCAAGATAAGGTTTCTATGCAAATATTAAGTCCTAGTTCAAAAGTTCCTCTTTCAACGATCAATATTCACAATGAGTTGATCAAAAATCCATGGGATATTGTAGTTTATTTATGTCATAGTCAAACCAGTAGTGACGGTCACGATGGAGTTTTTATCCTTGATAATGATACGGCTTTATTTCCAGAACATAACTTAAGAAATTCCCTAGAAATAGCTGTTAAAAAAGGATTAAAACTTGTTATCTGTAATTCCTGCGATGGGTTAGGTATTGGTCGTCAGTTGGCTAATATCGGAGTACCCCATATTATTGTTATGAAAGAACCGATCGCCGTGCGGGTTGCTTTGAGATTTCTAGAAGTTTTTCTTCCCAATTTTCTTGGACATAAATCCCTACAAGAATCCTTAACAATCGCTCGACAAGACTTAAAATTACACGGATTTGCGGTGGATGCTGCTAGTTCTTCTTTGCTGCCTCGTTTGATAGAAAATCCTGAAGAACCACCGTTGATTTTACCTAAAAATAAAAGGCCATTACGTCTATCTATTCGCTGGAAACAAGCTCTGTTATTTATTTTAAGTCTTCTGGTAACTTTATCAGTTTTATATTGGGGAGGAGTATTTTCCGATGATGCTAGTAAATACCCAGAAATTAGCTTAGGTGAAGAAATATTATTAAAGACTAACCGACAAGATAACAGTCTTGAACAGGGAAGACAAGCTTTTAAAAACAAAGAATATAAACAAGCAATTCAGCTTTTTAAACAATCCCTCGATCGCTTGCCCAATAATCCAGAGATTCGCATCTATTATAATAACGCTCGTGCGGCCTATCAAGACAGAAATCCCTTAAAAATTGCCACCAGTGTTCCTCTTGGTAATAATCCAGAAATTGCTCAGGAAATTTTACGAGGTATTGCTTTATTCCAACAGGAGTTAAACGATGAACAGGCCAAAAACCCCGATTTTCACTTTCTACAGGTAGTGGTCGCTAATGATAATAATAGCGCCGCAGATGCCAAAGATCGAGCCGAAAAATTTGTTAAAGATCCGTCAATTATAGCAGTGGTTGGTCATAATGCTTCTGCTGCTAGTGAAGCGGCCAAAGAGAGGTATGTACAAGGGAAAATTGTTGCTCTATCTCCCACCAGCTTTTCCTCGAAAATCTCTGGCAATGGCTATATGTATAAGATGGTTCCCGATATGGAAACTTTTGCCACAACCTTAAGTGAATACATCCGCGAACAAACTGACAAGCTAATTATCCAAAACCCCACTAATTTAATTTGTTACGACAATCGCTCTGGAGATAATTATAACTTTGCTAACAAATATAAAAACATTCTCCTCGGTCAGCAGTTTCAAAAATTCGTTAAAGATGAAGATTTTGACTGCAATATCGAACCAAAAATTAATTTAGGTGAACAAGAAATTTATCAAAAAATTGCTCAATATCAAGTAAATATTCTCATGGTTGCTCCCTATGTTAATGATCTGAAAAGAGCCGTCAGTATCTTTAAGCAACGTCCCGCAGAAAAGTTAAACTTAGTGATTTTAGGTTCCCCCACTTTTCAAAGTTATCTCACCCTTGCAGAAGGTAAACAAGGAGTAGAAAATTTAGTTATCACCGTGCCTTGGTATGATCTCAAACAAGATAATTATATCCAGAGTTTTTGGCAAAATAAGATCAATGTTTGGCGCACTCCCATGTCCTACGATGCGACCAAAGTTATCCTCACCGCTTTGCGAAAGTTATACCAACAAGGATAAAAATTCGATCGAGAATTATTAAATCAAGTTTTAAGAAACGATTTTTCTATCGAAGGAATGACTGGCACTGTTAGATTCGATGAGAATGGTGTCCGCAACATGAACAATAATCCTGATGATCGCCGCTACTTGATTCTACAGGTCAAAAAGGGTCAATTTGTCCACCACAGTCGGGAGAGTTGCCAACTCTCCCCCCAAAAAGTCTCAAAAATTACAATTATTTCAATGTTCAAGCTTGAGTAAGAAATGAATAGCTAATATGTTAAAATATGCCTAAGTAGGTAGGTTTTAAAAATCGTCAGATTCCCCCTTATTAAGGGGAGCAGGGGGCATCCGCACCCCCCTTATTAAGGGGGGCAGGGGGAATCAAAGGCAAAATCTATCTTCAATTAAATTATAACTACTTACTTATGGATATCGTTATTATCGAAGATGAAATTGAAATCGCCCATTTGATTCAGCAAACTTTAGAGAGGGAATCCTTTACTTGTCATCTGGCTTATAATGGTAGGGTAGGACTAGAACTATTTTATCAAAAGCAACCAGACTTAGTTATTTTAGATTTAATGTTACCCGAATTAGATGGACTAGAATTGTGTGCCAGAATTCGCCAAAAACCCGGAAATAAAGACCCCTATATTCTCATGTTAACCGCTAGGGGAGAAGAAATCGATCGCATTATCGGTTTATCCACAGGAGCCGATGATTACATGGTAAAACCCTTTAGTCCCCGGGAATTAACCGCTCGGGTAAGAGCCTTATTAAGACGTAGTTTAAGACACGATAGTCAACCGCAACAACTCCATCGCAGCCGTCATTTTCTGATCGACTTAGATCAACATTCTGCTCTTCGTAAATTGGAGGGAATGCCAGAGGAAACCCTCGATTTAACCACCTTAGAATTTAATTTATTAGCTACCTTTGTCAGTTATCCCAATCGCGTCTGGAGTCGTACCCAATTAATCGATAATCTCTGGGGAAATGATTTTTTTGGCGATGAAAGGGTAGTAGATACCCATATCCGACGCTTACGCAAAAAAGTAGAACCCGATCCTGCTAATCCTATCTTTATCAAAACCGTAGTCGGTGTCGGTTATAAATTTGAGGATGACATTTGATCAGTTATCAGTTATCAGTTATCAGTTATCAGTTATCAGTTATCAGTTATCAGTTATCAGTTATCAGTTATCAGTTATCAGTTATCA
>MTBT01000211.1:24964-32732 GCA_002282935.1 Microcystis sp. LSC13-02
TAAAACCCTTGCACCTAGAGGGGTTAAAATTCTTTAACGAATCTCTAGATCGCTGAAACAACGCAAAATCGTTTCAAAATGAGAATTGCTGCTGCTCACTGTTTACTGCTCACTGTTTACTGCTCACTGATTACTGCTCACTGATTACTGCTCACTGATTACTGCTCACTGATTACTGCTCACTGTTTACTGCTCACTGATTACTGCTCACTGATTACTGCTCACTGATTACTGCTCACTGATTACTGACCAACACCCCACACCCAATAAAAAATTCTCCCTAAAGGCACTTAAGCAGTCTTTAACCCTTATGTGCTAAAATTTTTGAAGATTTTGCCATTCATTTAGGTTCAATCAGGGATCACAGCCTTTTTAGGGAAATTTTATGACAAGTAACTACGGCGCGGAACAGATACAAGTTCTCGAAGGGTTAGAACCAGTCAGGAAGCGGCCGGGGATGTATATCGGTACGACTGGTCCGCGGGGACTACATCATTTAGTCTATGAAGTGGTGGACAACTCGATCGATGAGGCCCTAGCGGGTTACTGTACTCATATCGAAGTGGATATCAAGGCCGATGGTTCCGTCAGTGTCACCGACGATGGCCGGGGTATTCCCACCGATGTTCACCCGACCACGGGTAAATCTGCCCTAGAAACCGTTCTCACTATACTTCATGCCGGCGGTAAATTTGGCAGTGGTGGTTATAAAGTGTCGGGAGGGTTACACGGAGTCGGGATTTCCGTCGTTAATGCTCTTTCTGCATGGGTCGATGTCACAGTCTGGCGCGATCATAAAGTACATACCCAACGCTACGAAAGAGGTATCCCCGTCACAGAATTGGTCAGCAGTCCCAGTCAAGAGGAAAAAACGGGAACTAGGGTTAATTTCCTGCCGGACACCGAAATTTTTAGCCAAGGCATCGAATTTGATTACAGTACCCTCTCTGGACGTTTACGAGAACTAGCCTACTTAAATGCGGGTGTTAAAATCACCTTTAGCGATTACCGTCCCGAAGAACCCCACATCGAAACCTATTGTTATGAGGGGGGTATTAAAGAATACGTCGCCTATATGTGTCGGGAAAAAGAAACCCTGCACAAAGATATTATCTATGTATCGGGGGAAAAGAACGGAATTAATATCGAAGTGGCGTTTCAGTGGTGTATAGATGCCTATAGCGACAATATTCTCGGTTTTGCTAATAATATCCGCACCATTGACGGGGGAACCCATCTAGAAGGATTAAAGGCAGTTCTGACTCGTACATTAAATAATGTCGCTCGTAAACGCAATAAAATTAAAGAAAACGAGCCTAATCTAGCGGGGGAAAACGTCCGCGAGGGTTTAACCGCCGTTATTTCCGTAAAAGTCCCCGAACCGGAATTTGAGGGACAAACCAAGACCAAATTGGGTAACACCGAAGTCCGGGGTATTGTTGATTCGCTGGTGGGGGAAACTCTCAACGAATACTTAGAACAAAATCCCCAAGTGGCCGACACGATTATCGAAAAAGCAGTACAAGCGTACAAGGCGGCGGAAGCGGCCCGACGGGCGCGGGACTTAGTACGACGGAAATCGGTCTTGGAATCCTCACCTTTACCGGGTAAATTGGCTGATTGTAGCGAAAGAGACCCAGAAAAGTCAGAAATTTACATCGTCGAAGGTGACAGCGCCGGCGGAAGTGCCAAACAGGGGCGCGATCGTCGTTTTCAAGCGATTCTACCTCTGCGGGGAAAAATCCTCAATATCGAAAAAACCGATGATGCCAAAATCTACAAAAATACGGAAATTCAATCCTTAATTACGGCCCTCGGTTTAGGGATTAAAGGAGAAGATTTCGACCCCTCACAATTGCGCTATCATCGCATTGTTTTAATGACTGATGCTGATGTGGATGGCGCACACATCCGAACTTTGTTGTTAACTTTCTTCTATCGTTATCAGAAGAATTTAATTGACCAAGGTTATGTATATATCGCCTGTCCTCCTCTCTATAAATTGGAACGCGGTAAAAATCATTCCTACTGCTATAGCGATCGAGAATTACAGCAAAAGATAGCGGAATTTCCCTCCAATGCTAACTACACAATCCAACGTTTTAAAGGGTTAGGAGAAATGATGCCCCAACAACTTTGGGATACTACCATGAATCCCGAAACTCGCACTTTAAAACGGGTGGAAATCGAAGACGCAGCCAAAGCAGAGGAATTATTTACGATTCTTATGGGCGATCGAGTTGCCCCCCGGCGAGAATTTATCGAAACCCACGGATCGCGTTTAAATCTTACGGATTTGGACATTTAAAAGGTAACTTGGGGCTGTGTTAGTCTAGGCTAATACAGCCCGATCATATCCCTAAATCCAGTTAGGGTTTGAGCAAGCGGAAAGGAGGCACTCGGCGCATCCCCAATCCGCTACGCTGGCTGAGGGTGGGGACTTCCCCTGCCACATTTTTGTTAAACTAACTTTTGGATAGCTGCTACTAACTGCTCGATTTCTGAGGGCAAAGTGAAATAATGAACACAGGCACGCACACAGAGGGGGTCGAGGAGAGTTCGCAGTAAAAACCCTTGTTTTTCTAGCTGTTGCACTAACTTTTGTGGGGTGATGGCCGAGTCAATTTGAAAGGAAACTAAACCGGATTCCGGCGGAGAATTTTTTAAACATTTCACCCCTTTAATCGTCTTTAATTCCCCCCAAAGATAAGCCGCTAATTGACAAATCTTTTCGTATCTTTGTCCCCCATCACCCCAGGCATTATGTACCGCAATAGTTGCCCTTAAACCCTCAAATTGGGGATAGGCAGAAGTGGCCACTTCAAAGCGTCTGGCATCCGGTTTCCAACCGATAGGCTGTCCTCGGCTATCTGTTTCAATGCTGCGCCAACCGATAAAAGTGGGCTGTAAACTAGGGAAAATTTCGGGACGAATATACAATCCTCCCACACCAGCCGGTCCACACCACCATTTATGACCCGTAAAAGCATAACAATCGGCGGCAGTAGCGCTTAAATCTAAGGGCAAACAACCCACGGATTGGGCAGCATCCACCACCACTAAAACGGGTTTTTCGGTGACAGAATTATCATGACAAAGTTGCGAGATTTCCTTGAGAGGTAAAACCTGTCCAGTATTCCACAAAACGTGACTAACCACCAAAACCCTAGTTTTTGGACGTAGATGGGCCGAAATCACTTCTATCGGGTTGCCGCCGTTTAAAGTTTCCCGAATAGGACAAGTGGAGATTTCCAGATGATAACGACGGGCAATTTCTTGAACCGTGGCGATAATTCCGGGGTGTTCACAATCGGTTAGTAAAATATGTTCCCCCGCTTGCCAATCAACTCCCCAGAGGGCGATATTACAGCCTACAGTGACATCCTCGGTGATAGAGAGATTCTTAGGGCTAATTCCCAATTCCTGAGCCATTTCTTGCCTGAGAAGTTCCGTTTTTCCGGTAATCCAATCGTTTACCCGTCCTGAAAAAGGCCCCTGTTGTTGGAGAAAATTATGGGCATCGATAATCGCCTCTAATCCCGCCTTGGGCAAGGTTCCCTGACCACCGAAATTAAAATAAACTTTATTGCTAAGTCCCCGAAATTCCTGTCTTTGTTCGGCCAAATCCGGTTTACTAACGGCGCAATCGAGGGTATTTTCGTCTAAATTCTGCATAAGCGGCAAGATGGGGGGTCAGTTATCAGTTATCAATTATCAATTATCAGTTAGAAGGTGTTGGGTTTTGGGGTTTTAGGGTTTTAGTTGAATTCCCCATTTCCCCATTTCCCCACTTCCTGACGACCGACGGCTGAATTCTATCGACGGATTAAGTCGCAATTGTCACAATAGTATTAAAGTAGAGGAAACATACTTGGGAATGTTTTCTTTTTTTAGTTTATTATTTTTTACTTTACTTCACTGGTCCAGGAAAGCTTAACTTTTCTCCTTGTATAGAATGCTACTGACCGATGATCTACTTCTAGACTACCAACGTTGTCAACGCCGTGCATTTTTAAATCTCTACGGCAATAGCCAAGAAAAAGACCCTGAGCGCGATTTTTTGCTTAAATTGCGCCGAGAGAGTCAAAGTCACGTTAAAAAAGTCCTGCAAGACTCCTATCCCGATTATTGTTCCCTGACTACCCCCAGCACTGATATTTTGGCCGCCGCTAGGGAAACGGAAGCTTTGATGGGTCGGGGTGTACCCTGTATTTATCACGGAGTCCTTTTACAATCTGCCTATCCCGTCTCTTTAACCGGTTCCCCGCATTTATTAATTAAACAGGCAGGAGAGTCGAAATTTGGCGATTGGGTTTATTATCCCCTCAATATTCAACTCGGTCGCCGTCCTAAGCCTGAATATAAAATGCTGGCTACTTTTTACGCCTATTTATTAGCCAGTATGCAGGGAGTTTTTCCCAGTTATGGGGAAATTGTCCTACGTCGTCATAATCGCTATCGGGTGGAATTGAATCTCTGGTTAACTAAACTAGAGGAAATAATCAAAAAGTTCGGCGAAATGGTGATTAATCGCCAAGAACCAGAAGTTTTTATCTCGCGTCAGCGTTGCAGTTTATGTCATTGGTATAGTCACTGTTATGGTATTGCTCAAGCGAGTCAACATCTTTCTTTAGTCCCGGGGGTGACTCCTAGTCGTTACCAATTTTTACAGTCTTTGGGGGTTTCCACCATGGCATCCCTTGCGCTTACCTGTCCTACCCGTATGGGGGAGGGGATGGGGGTAGAGGTGGCTAATCAGTTACAATTACAGGCCCAAGCAATTATTGAAAATCGGGCCTTTCGCAAAAGCAACGGGAAAACTGCTTATTTGTCCCCCCTACCGAAGGCCGAGATTGAATTTTATTTTGACATCGAAGCGGAACCAGAACAGAATTTAGATTATCTTTTGGGGATTTTACGGGTTGATTATCGAGTTAATACCCAGCAATTTTATCCCTTTTTGGCAGAAAAGCCGGAAGATGAAGGCAGGATTTGGCAGGAATTTTTAACCTTAGTCATGCAGGATTATCAAGCACCAATTTTTCACTTTTCTGAGTACGAAGTAGAAACAATTAAGCGATTAGGTTATCTTTATAAAACTCCTTCTTCTTTGATTAATCAGTTAGTTTCTCGCTGTTTTGATCTGCACTATCATGTAGTTAATTCGGTAACTTTTCCCGTGGAAAGTTATTCTTTAAAATCCCTCGCTAACTGGATTGGCTTTCAATGGCGCGATCGAGGAGTAAGCGGGGATCAATGCGTTTGGTGGTATGACCAGTGGTTAAAAACAGGAGATCGGACTTTATTGGCGGCTATTTTGCGTTACAATGAGGATGATTGTCGCGCCACCTTTATACTAAAAGATTGGCTTGTAAACTTTTTAATTTGATTCTAAAGATTTATGACAAATAGGGGGGGAATGTAGCCGCTGCTACCCGTAGCCGTAAAGGGAAAATGATAGGCTATGGATGTGAAGACAGTCCCCTCACCCAATGGTGATCCCCATGTTCTCCCCACTTTTTCCGCTTCTACTCCTACTGCTTTCCTTCCTTAGTCTTCTCTGGTATCAAAAGACCGATAATGATATTTTTAAAGCTCTTGCCGTTAGTAGTTTAATTTTCGCAATTATTTGGGGCTTAATTCTCGCTCATTGGTCAATTCACCTGTTGGGACTGCTGTTATTGTTAAAATTCAGATCCCCCGCTTTCAGTTTGGTGCGCGTGCCTAGATGGTAATGGTTTGACCTTAATCTTCCAACTGTCCGGTAGGTACTTCGATCGCTTGTACATCGATCGTCCCGGGAGGGGTGAGAATAATAAACTTACCCCCTTCCACTTTCAACGGTTCACCACAGTTAGGACATTGACATTCCGTGCGATTAAAACCCGTAAATTCGTAGCTACAGACGGGACAGCTATCTTCAACTAAATTCCGTCGCAACCACCAGCGAAAAATCCCCCAAGCAATCACAGGAGAAATTATTAGGAATGCCACGAGAATTAAAAAACTATTGACTAACCAACCCAGTCCGATCGAGCCTAACAACAATCCGACTAAAATCAAAGATAAGAAACAACCCAAACCAGAATCATTGACAGAATAGCTGCGGAAAAAGTTGTTATTCACGGCTCAACCCTCGATTCATCAAAGCTGCAATTATCTTTAACCTAACACATTCCTAACACATTGCCACGGTTAAATCTTCTTTTTGACTCACCGGGTCCTCCCTCTCTTCTGCTTTGGGTTTAGTTTTGATCGAGATTATCCAGATTGACATCCTCACCAAATCTGCTGGCGAGTGGGTCGTCTGCTCGCTTCAACTTGTTATAATAGGTCGATACCTATCCACCATATTTCTAAAAACCATGAGCGATCATCGTCTGTCTCTAGTGGCAGCTGCCCGAAGATTTTATCAACTGGGTTGGATGCTTGGCACGGCGGGTAATTTATCCGCTAAAGTTGATGATCATAGTTTTTGGATTACTGCCAGTGGCAAAAGTAAAGGTAAACTAACAGAAGAGGATTTTGTGCGCGTGGATCTGACGGGAAAAGTCAGAGAATTAGCTCATCGAGATAATCGTCCTTCGGCCGAAACTAGCATTCATCAGGTGATTTATCGTCTCTTTCCCCAAGCACAAGCTTGTTATCATGTCCACTCGGTGGAAGCGAATTTAGTTTCCCGTTTTGCTCGCGAGGACAAGTTATCGTTACCTCCCTTAGAAATGTTGAAAGGTTTAGGTGTTTGGGTAGAAAATCCTCAAGTATTTATGCCGGTTTTTGCTAACTATTTCGATGTGCCGAAAATTGCCGCAGAAATAGAAAGTAGATTCTCAACTTTCCCCCCAGAAATTCCCGCTTTACTGATTTCTTACCATGGCGTGACGGTGTGGGGTGAGTCTCTAGAAACTACCGAGAATTATTTAGAGATAGTTGAGTATATTTTTCGTTATCTAGTGGCAGCCTATCAAGTAAAACCTTGGTAAACCTTCAATTAGACAAGGCAATCAGGAAAAGATTGCCGACATTTTCCAAGGCGCCACCCAGATTCGAACTGGGGGTAAAGGTTTTGCAGACCTCTGCCTTACCACTTGGCGATGGCGCCGATCAATAAATATCAATCATAGCATAACAGTTGGCAGTTTGCCAAGAGTGGAACCCAAGAGTTGAGCGATCGATCTATAATTTATGCAGCCGTTCTCTAATCTAGTGGGGTATTTCAGGCTTTAAAAAGCAATTATGATGAGAAATAAAAGATATTTACTAAATTTTATCGGTTTATTGGCTTTATACTTTCCATTACAGGCTAATAATGCCGTTTACCTTAGCCAAAGTTCTAATACTGCCACGACTTTCGACAGTTATCGTCAAGAATGTTTACAAAGAGCGCGCGCGGAGGGATTAGCTGCTGATGTGGCAAAAGACCTATGCGACTGCACGATTAAAAAATTCCAAGCTCGTTACAATCTACAGCAATTCCGCACCCTCGTGCAGAAGTCGAAAACCGATAAAGCTGCCGCTAGAACTTTATCGAGTGTGGGAGAAGCTTGTTTTGATGAGATTTTGTATGAATAGCAGGGATAGGGGGTTTTTTAGCTATCACAAAAAAAGCTCTCCCTGCTCCGCAGCTCTGGCGCTCATAGACAGTCTTAACAAGTAATTTAGATAGTCAACAGCTTATTTATCTTGAATGTCGGGGTGAAGACCCTCGCTTGAGCGCGACGGGATGAAACCCCGACCAGTATAAAACAGCAAAGCACGACATTTCGAC
>MTBT01000212.1 GCA_002282935.1 Microcystis sp. LSC13-02
AGGTGCGAAACCCCGCAAGGGAAAGAAGCAGAAACCTAAATCGTGAGGTTTGGGAATCACCGTCCGTTTACGGCGGTGAGGATGTCAAAAAAGTTGAGGATATTCAGAGATTATAGCAGCAAGCCGTTAGGGGAATAGGGTAATGGGGGGATAGGGGAATTTCAACTAAAACCCTAAAACCCTAACACCCCAACACCCAACACCCAACCACCAAAAAAGCATCTAACTTCCCCCATCGCTGATAATGCGTAAACGTACAATTTTTTGCCCACCTTCATCCAGTTCTACTTCGATCACTTCACTGGTTAAACTTTCCAAACAGGTTAACATCGATCGCAGATGGGGATTACTTGCTCCTGTATCCACATAGAGGCGATCGGACAAACTACCCAAACGTTTCCAAGTAGTATAAAGTTTAGCTACGGCTTGCTCTAATTGTGTGGCTTGTTTAACCAGATCCGCCGCCGTATTTAGACAATCGACGCGCAAAGCTTCTTCTAGAGCCATTTCAATATCTAAATTACCCCGTCGGAGAGTTTGTACTTGGGCTGCCGCATCGAGATATTTGGCTAAACTGCGTGCTTCCGAGGTGATTAATTTTACTGTGTCCACATCGGGATTAGCGGCGATTTCTTGACGGAGAGTTTCGATATGAGTATCGGGTAACTTTTCTAATTCTTTCACTAGAGGGGCGAGATGACGCGCCGGTAAACTACCATCGCTGGCTTTTTCTTTCACCTCATCGGGTAGTAAATCTGAACTCATCGCCGTCCATTCATCGGCCAATTGCTTCACCTCCCGACGGGTAATTCTCTCCCCTTGTCGGGCCGCATCACTGACTAATTTTTGAATTTCGGGGGCAGATTTGGCCGTTTCTACGAAGGCGCGTTTACTAAAATTATTGATACTATCGGGATCCAGTTGTCCTTCTGCTAGGAGAGTATCGGCACTATTAGCCAATTGAATCAGAGCATAAGCTTGACTTTTAGTGATTTCTCGCTGTTTTAACCAGTTTAAAAAGCCTGTACCGCGACTATCACCGCCTTGCTTTTCCCGGTCGCGAATAGCTCGCAAAATTCGCCCCCGCCAGATTTCCGTTTGCAAATCAAAGCGATCGCAAACTTTCCAAAAAGAATCCAGTTGCTGCTGAAAGTCATGATCTTGGATGGTTTCATCTTCGGGATCCGGCAGTTGAAAGTTAAACTCTAGAGGCGTTTCAAAGGCATCAATGATCGCGGAGGTGTCGGAGGAGAACGTCGCAGCATCAACCATAGGATAGACTCGGCAGTTAATCGGGCATTTTATCTTAACTCGCCCTGGCAACCCCCGACAAGCCGATTAATCTTCAGTCACATATAGGGAAGTGGGGAAGTGGGGAAGTGGGAATTATGAATTAGGGATTGTGGGGAGTGGGACTGGTGACAGGTGCGGGAGGTGTCGTCCCCGGACTCGGACTGGTGACAGGTGCGGAAGGTGTCGTCCCCGGAGTGGGACTCGGACCAGTGACGGGTGCAGGGGGTATCGTCCCCGGAGTGGGAGTCGGACCGGTGACGGGTGTGGGAGAAATCGATGGATTGGAAGCGGGATGAGGACTCAGGAATTGCCAAGCGATCGCAGCCAGCAAACCGAGAACACCGACAGCGATCGCTCCTACGACTAGGGGTGAAACCCTAGTGAGCGCGGGGGGAGAAGTATGACTAGAAACCGAAGAAGATGCAGGGGGGGGAGTGGGTATTGCTGTCACCACTTCTTCTCCGGGGTAGGTGTCCCCGCTGTAATCAAAATCTTGGTCATTAAGATCGGGAATAATCCGTTCTTTGGCCTGAGCATAAACTAAAGGCGTGACAGGTTCAGCCTTAGGAACTACCCGACAATAAACTAGGGCGATGGTGGAATTATCGTGACCGTTTTTCTGGTTAGCTAGTTGTAATAAACTTTCCCCCACAGCGGTTACAGTTTTCTCCCCTCGCAAAAGAGGCAGAATTTCACTGTCCCAGTATTGTTCTACCCGATCATAATCACTCAAACCATCGGAACAGAGGAGAAAAACACAATCTTGATCAATAATCAACCTCTGAACAGTGGGATGGAGATTAGTGGCGCTACTCATGCCCAAAGCTTGCACCAAGGCCCCGGCGTTGGGATACTGTATGGCATCACGATAGAGGAGATAGCCTAATTTCACTTCCCTGGAAGCGAGATCATCATCCACCGTCACTTGATGACAACTGTGGGGAGTAATCCAATAGATGCGGGAATCCCCCACATGGGCCGCGTACATTTCCTGGGCCTGGGCAAAAGCCATAACTAGAGTCGTACCCATGCGCTGACGCTCTTGTCTTGACTCCTGATCATTGCGTTGACTGATCAGATCATTGGTGACACGAATCGCCTGTTCGAGGACAAGACTGTGACTCTCGGGATAGACTTCCATATCAGTGGTGGGACTGCGATTAATTTCCCTAGGCAGGGTTTCGATCGCCAATTGAGCAGCGATTTCGCCCCCTTCCTGACCGCCGATGCCATCACAGACAATCGCCAGGGGATTTTGACCATGAGCGAGGGTTATGGCCTGATTAGTCGGGGGATAACAGGCATCCTCGTTGTGTTCCCGCAGCGGACCGGTATCGGTGCAGGTAAAAATCTCATAGCTGCGTTCTTGACCTCCACCGTAGTGCTGTAGTGCATAATCGAGGATAGCGATCAGGGATTCCGGGCGATCGAGATCACCGGATTCTAGCTCTTGGGTCAGGGATGCGAGAAAATCTTGAATATTAGCGGCTGCCGTCGGCATCAGACCGGCCCACAGGGCCCCTAAATCTCGTAAATTGGGAGCGGTAGCCTCGTCTTTGCTTAATTCTAGCAATTGCAGCAGCTGATTATTCACTCTCATCAGAGAAGGGTTGAGCAGACTAGAGACCACAGCTTTTTTCTGGAGGGGATGCCAGAGTTTGGCCATTTGCCATAACCAGTGAATTTGCCTTAAATCAGAAGCTTGCGACCAAACCTCGGCCAGAGTGGGCAATAGTTCCGGATATATTAATTCTCCCGTTTCATCGAGGGGAATAGCGCCGTATTCCAACAGCCAGATGTCCATATTTAAGCGTTCATCGGGACTGGGAATATAGCCATAGACTTGGGGAATGTGGAGATGGAAGGGTAATAATTTTAGGTAGAGGGAAATCCAGCTAGGAGGTTCTTCCGGCGCTTGGGGTGCTTGAGCGGGTTTAGTATCAAGAACAATTTGTGGTTGTTTGACCAAATAACGATTATCAATTAGCTCACCAACATGATAATAGGTTCTCACCCAATCACCCATCATCCATAAATAGGGCTTAACCAAAGGAGTACCGCATTTTTCACAGAATCTATTAGTGAGAGCGTTCGGGGATAGACAGGTTAGGTTTTGACATTGGATGGTGATCACGGAATCCATGAAAACTGCTGACTCCTAAAGCGCGGTTAGTATAGGTTAATAAAATAGCGTGTTTTTATCCACGATGACTGCCAGTGTATTGCAGTGTTTCCCCAATTTTACCCTTTGTGGCTCGATCAGGAATAATTAATGCTGACATATCCATCTCTATAGGTATGTCTGCGGTTGGGGAAGTGGGAATTAGAAATTATGAATTATGAATTGGGGAGACCACTTCGTGCGCGTTGCGGGGGGAAGTGGGGAAGCTGTCTCATTACCCTATCACCCCAAAACCCTATCACCCCAAAACCCTATCACCCCAAAACCCTATCACCCCAAAACCCTATCACCCTATCTCCTGACAGTTTTTAAATATTTTTCAACATCAGCAAAGAGCGAGTTTGAAAGCCGAGATTTTGGTAGAGATTGAGAGCATTGTCGTTATTGATGAAGACTTGTAAACCGATGCGGGTTTGTCCGCGACTTTTTGCCCAATCCTTAGCTCGATCGATTAGTGCGCTGGCGATACCTTGGCGACGATGCTGGGGATCGACGTAAATTAGAAAAATATGACCATAGCGATCGCCTGTCACCTGATCGACGGCGCTCCCCATCCAGAGACAAGCGATCGCCGTTTGTTGTCCTTCGACGATCCACAGGGGAGTATCGAGGCAAAAAAACTGTCTGACTGTATCAGCTAGATGGGAGAGGTTTTTTTGTTCGGGAAAAAATTCTTGATAGGTGCGGGTGAGAAAATTAATTAGTAGATAGCGATCGCTCGTTTTTCCCAGTCGCAGCCGATAATCTTCGGGAAGGTTAGCCATGCCAAGGATAAGAGAAAATTATGCCCAGGGATGGCTCGATCGGAGCGGGTGCCGCTAAATCTGCCGGTAAAAAAATCCGGATGCCAGTGGCAACCAGAGCAACTAAAAACACGAAGATAGTCAGGAGCGGGGCGATATATTGCCGAAAAAAAGCCATAATTATTTGATCTCTAAACTGCTGTTCCTTCTATTTTAGGGATGCCAGTGGAGATATAAGCAATTTTTTTTAAAAAAATTCGCCCAAAAAAAGTGATCGGCATACCGATCACCAGAAACCGACAACTAGACTATGACTAAACACCGATTAAATCTAACGAAGGTGCAAATAGGCCGCCTCTGCTTCCAATTGACGTACTAAAGCTTCATTTCCCTGCGCTCTAGCTACTTCCAGTCGGTGTTGTAAATTTCTGCGGAGTGTTTCTCTATGAGCGACGGTGGCCTGTGTTAGGACTTGCTGACGATTTTTGTTCATGATGGACAGACTTTTGAGCGACTTAACTTACCTTATATCTAAATCATAACATTCTCCTTGGTAAACTGTATCTTTAGCTACTGAATTTAGCGTTAAGATTTATTAAAGCTGTTGGCAACCATAGTGACAAGTCAATGACGGAAAAGGCACTGATAACCCTTACTAGCGATTTTGGACTACAGGACGGTTATGTGGGCATTATCAAGGGAGTAATCGCGGGAATTGCCCCCCATGCTCGCACGATCGATCTGAATCATCAAATTTCGCCCCAAGACCTTTACGCTGGTCGTTTTATCCTCCTGAATGCCTATCAATATTTTCCCCAAGGCACTATTCATCGAAAATTTTGGGTCTGAAACCCCGTCGTTCTACGACGGCTTTACCGTTAAATATGAGCATCGTTTACGGAATATATGCTAAAATGCTCCCCATGGAA
>MTBT01000213.1 GCA_002282935.1 Microcystis sp. LSC13-02
TTTGCCGTTTAATCCTGTAGTGCTTGACCCACTACGAATGACTAAGCTTTCAGACTTTTAAGTAAGTTTGAGTAAGTTTAGTTGAGCGGTAGTAAAAGATACAAATTACTCACCCTTCCAGACCAAAAATTATGACGAATACCAGTAACCCGCTGCTTGCCGGTCAAGGATTACCGGCTTTTGACCAAATCCAACCCGGCCTGATTGTCCCTGGGATGACGCAACTTTTGCAGGAACTGGCCAGAGAATTAACCGATCTAGAAGCGCAGATTATCCCCACCTGGGAAAAATTAGTCGAACCCCTCACCCGGATCGAAGAACGTTTAAGCTGGAGTTGGGGGGTTATCGGTCATCTGATGGGGGTAAAAAATAGCCCAGAATTGCGTCAAGCTTACGAAACCGTACAACCGCAGGTAGTCGAGTTTATTAGCCGTTTAAGCCAAAGTAAACCCATTTATGAGGCATTTTTGTCCCTGCGTCAAGGGGAAAGCTGGGGGCAATTAGACGAGGCACAACAGCGCATCGTCGAAGCTTCCCTGCGGGATGCCCAATTAGCCGGGGTGGGATTAGCAGGGGAGAAAAAAGACAGATTTAACGCGATTCAACTGGAATTAGCGGAAATAACCACGAAATTTTCTAATAACCTCCTCGATGCCACCAAAGCTTTTAAACTGAAACTAACAACCCCAGAAGATATCGCCGGTTTACCCCCTAGTCTCCTTAGTTTAGCGGCCCAAACCGCCCGCGCCCAAGGAGAAACTAACGCCAGCACCGAAACTGGCCCCTGGGTGATTAGCCTCGATTTTCCCAGTTATTTCCCCTTTATGAAGTACAGCGATAATCGGGAATTGCGAGAAAAACTCTATAAAGCCTACGTTAGTCGGGCTGATCTGGGAGAATTGGATAATAATCCCTTAATCGATCGCATTTTGCAACTTCGTCAGGAACAAGCTCATCTTCTAGGTTATAGTACCTACGCCGAGGTCAGTCTTGCCCGGAAAATGGCCAATTCTGTGGATGAAATCGAGAAATTGCTTGACAATTTGCGCCAAGTAAGCTATGAAGCGGCAAAAGAGGATTTAGAGGCCTTAAAAACTTTTGCGGAAACCGACGATCTCAAGCATTGGGATATATCCTATTGGTCAGAAAAACAGCGTCAGGCCAAGTTTAACTTTAGTGCCGAGGAATTACGCCCCTATTTCCCCCTACCACGGGTTTTAGAAGGCATATTTAGCCTCGCTAAACGGATTTTTGGGGTAGAAATTATCGCCGCTGACGGTAAAGCACCTATCTGGCATCCCGATGTGCGTTATTTCCAGATTAACGACGAAAAGGGCGAAAAAATCGCCTATTTCTACCTCGATGCCTACAGTCGTCCCGCCGAAAAACGCGGCGGCGCTTGGATGGATGTCTGTATCGGTCGGGCCAAAACCAGTGCCGAGGTGCGTTTACCTGTGGCTTATTTAATCTGCAATCAAACGCCTCCAGTAGATGGAAACCCCAGTTTAATGACCTTTGAGGAGGTAACTACCCTCTTTCACGAATTTGGCCACGGTTTACAGCATATGTTAACCACTGTGGATTATTCCAGCGCGGCGGGCATTAATAACGTTGAGTGGGACGCAGTGGAATTGCCCAGTCAATTTATGGAAAATTGGTGTTATGATCGCCCTACTTTAATGAGTATGGCCAAACACTACGAAACTGGCGAAACTCTCCCCGAACATTACTACCAAAAACTGCTCCTAACTAAGAATTATATGAGTGGTTCGGCCATGTTGCGTCAGTTACATTTGTCTTTAGTAGATTTGGAATTACACCATCGTTATCAACCGAATGGCAGCGAAACTCCTAAACAAGTCAGACAGCGTTTAGCAGCGACGACGACGATAATTCCTCCTCTACCGGAAGATGCTTTCTTATGTTCTTTTGGACATATTTTCGCCGGCGGTTATGCGGCGGGTTACTATAGTTATAAATGGGCCGAAGTTCTCAGTGCCGATGCTTTTGCCGCTTTCGAGGAAGTGGGATTAGATAACGAAGAAGCAGTGAAAGCGATCGGTCGTCGTTTTCGCGATACTGTCTTAGCTATGGGGGGAAGTTCCCATCCTATGAACATTTTTAGAGCTTTCCGCGGTCGCGAACCTAGTACCGAACCTCTCCTCCGTCATAGCGGATTATAAAAGTAGCCAAAAACTTTTCTTTGTGGTGCGTTACGGCGATATTTAGCTCTTGATTTTTTCCCTAAAAACAAGGGATTGCCTGACGCACCCTACTTGACTATATTGTGATAACATATCGGAAAAAAAAGTTAACTAACAGGAGTAAACTTTAATGAGTATCGCATTTTTTCAAGATCTGATCGAATCGGTAGAGAGTCTATCCATTGAAGACCAAGATTATTTGTTTGAGCTAATTCGTAAAAGACGCATTGAGAAACGCCGCGATGAGATGACTAAAAATGGCGAAGAAACCTTAAAGTCTTTAGCAATGGGAACAGCAAAAAAAGGCAGTGCTGAAGAGATAATGGCTTATTTGTTAAAGGATAAAGAAGAATGAAATTAGTTGCTGACAAAAGCTTTAAAAGAGCTTTTCAACGCTTAATCAGCAAAAATCCTCAACTACAAAGCAAGGTATCAGAGGTTCTATATTTGTTAGAAGATAATCCCTTCACCCCCTCTTTAAAATTCCATAAGCTTACAGGTAGATTAGAAGGTTATTGGTCATGTTCTGTTAGTTACGATTGCCGTATTATTTTTACTTTTCGTCAAGATACTGATTCAGGAGAAACTTTAATTGTTATAGTTGATATTGGAAAACACGATCAAGTTTACTGATTTATCTCTTTAATTTGTTCTTGCTTATCAATTGTACAATCACAGTGGGATGCCGAAGGCACTGCCTAGCAGATCGCCTACTTTTCTAGCGTGCGTTCCTTGAAATTTTTGGGTCTGAAACCCCTTAACTACCATATATTTTTATTAAGAATTATCTGTACCTTGTAACATTAACTCTTAATTCTTAACAAATTACCATAGATTCTCAACAGAAAAACTGATTATAATCAAGGAAAATGAACAGAACTGCTCGATCGATAGATAACTGATTAATTAAAGTTTTATTACTTTTGATGTCCAGGGATTAAGAGAAGTAAATTTATTCTCGATCGCCCCCTGAAAGTGAGAAGAAATAGTTTTAATAAACAAAGAGTTTTCAACTTGGCAAAAATCCTCTGGGGGTAATACACATGGAAGTTCTAACCGAGACAATTAACCCAACTTCGATCGAACGGGAACCGATCCATCTCTATAACCGAATTCAACCGCACGGAGTGCTTTTAGTTCTCAGCGAACCGGAGCTAAAAGTCAGCCAAACTAGCAGTAATAGCCGCAGTTTATTGGGCATTTCTCCGAGGGAAATTATCGGTAAAACCCTAGAGGAAATCTTCGATCCCTTTCAGATTGATGCTCTGAAATCAGCCATAGAAAATAACGATTTTGATGCTATCAATCCCTCCAAAATTTGGGCGCGGGTTAAAGGGGATGATTTTGCCGTCTTTGATGCTATTTTCCACCGCAACGCCGAACAAATGCTGATTTTAGAGTTAGAACCAGCTATTTCCTATGAAAACATTCCTTTCCTGAGATTCTATCACCTAGCCAAAACTTCGATCGATAAACTTGAAGCCACCCGTAGCCTGAAAGATTTCTGTAATATCATCGTTAAAGAAGTGCGAAAAATGACAGGATTCGATCGAGTTATGTTATACAAATTCGACGAAGAAGATAACGGTGATGTGATAGCAGAAGACAAAATAGAGCAACTAGAACCCTATCTCGGTTTACGTTATCCCGCTTCCGATATCCCTCTCCCGGCACGAAATTTATTAACTGCTAACTGGATTCGACAGATTCCCGATGCCACCTCTGAACCCGTCGATCTAGTGCCTATTCTTCATCCCGAAACTCAACAACCTTTAAATTTAACCCTGTCCAGTCTTAGAAGTGCTTCTCCCTGTCATTTAGAATACCTGCATAATATGGGAGTGGGAGCATCTCTAACCATTTCTCTGATTGAAAATAAACGTCTCTGGGGTATTATTGCCTGTCATCACCGCACCCCCAAATATGTACCCTACGAACTCCGTAAAGCTTGTGAATTTTTGGGACGAGTAATCTTTTCGGAAATATCGGCACGGGAAGAAACCGAGGATTATGACTATCGAGTAAAATTAAACTTTGTGCAGTCGCAATTAATCGATTATATGGCTAAAGCTAATAACTTTATTGATGGATTAATTGCCCATAAACCGAATCTGCTCGATCTAACTAAAGCTACAGGATCCGCTATTTGTTTAGGCGGCAATTATACCTTAATTGGAGTAACACCGAGCGAAGAAGAACTAAATTATCTGATTACTTGGCTAGAAAAAAACGTCCTTGAAGATGTTTACTATACCAATTCCTTACCGCGAATTTATGCCGATGCGGGTAAGTTTAAAGACATTGCCAGTGGCCTACTAGCAATTCCCATTTCTAAACGTAATTATCTCCTCTGGTTTCGTCCGGAAGTAATTCAAACCGTGAACTGGGGTGGTGATCCGGGTAAAGCGATCGAAACGACTGCCATAGATGGTGATATTCGTCTCTGTCCGCGTAAATCTTTCTCCCTCTGGAAAGAAACCGTTCGCCTCAAATCTTTACCCTGGAAAGCAGTAGAAATTAACGCGGCACTAGAATTACGAAAAGCGATCGTCAATATCATCTTAAAACAAGCCGATGAATTGGCCCGTTTAGCGCGGGATTTGGAACTATCGAACGCCGAATTAAAAAAATTCGCCTACGTCGCTTCCCACGATTTACAGGAACCCCTCAATCAAGTCGCCAACTATGTGCAGTTGCTAGAAATGCGCTACACCGAAGAACTGGACGAAGATGCTAAAGAATTTATTACTTTTGCCGTCGAAGGTGTCAGTTTGATGCAAACATTAATAGATGATGTGCTGGCTTACTCGAAAGTGGATATGCAGGCGGTAGAGTTTAATACCATCGATGCTAATCTGGCACTGGAAAAAGCTCTCGCTAACCTGAAAGGGAGAATTCAAGAAAGTCAGGCTATGATCACCGTTGATCCTTTGCCAATTGTCATGGCAGATAAAACCCAGTTAATGCAATTGTTCCAAAATCTCATCGGTAATGCGATTAAATTCCGAGGAAAAGCAACTCCCACTATTCATATTGCTGCCCAACGTCAAGAAGAGGAATGGCTGTTCTCTGTCACCGATAATGGAATTGGTATCGATCCCCGATTTTCCGAACGCATTTTCGTGATTTTCCAACGACTGCACACCCGCGACGAGTACCCCGGCACAGGTATGGGTTTAGCGATTTGTAAGAAAATTATCGAGTGTCATCGCGGACGAATTTGGGTAGAATCCCAATTAGGCAAAGGAGCGGTTTTCTGTTTTACAATTCCCCTAGGAGGTGACGAGCGTGAGCGCTGGCGAGGACGTGCCACACAAAATTATCTTATTAGTGGAGGACAGCAAAGCTGATATTCGCCTCATTCAAGAGGCATTAAAAACTAGCACCGTCCCGCACGAATTAGTTATCGTTAGGGATGGTGTCAGCGCTATGGATTATCTGCGTCGAGAAGGGGAGTATCTCGATTCTCCCCGTCCTAATCTGATTCTTCTCGATCTGAATTTACCAAGAAAAGACGGACGGGAGGTATTAGCGGAAATAAAAAACGATCCCAGTTTAAAAAGAATTCCTGTGGTGGTTTTAACCACTTCTCGCAACGAGGAGGATATTTTTTATAGCTATGAACTGCACGTTAATTGTTATATAACCAAGTCACGCAATCTCAAAGATTTGTTCAAAATTGTCAAAAATATCGAGGCTTTTTGGTTAGAAACCGCTACTTTACCCGGGGAGTGAATCATTATCAGTTATCAGTTATCAGTTATCAGGTTTGAGTTATCAGTTATCAGGTTTGAGTTATCAGTTATCAGGTTTGAGTTATCAGTTATCAGTTATCAGTTATCAGTTATCAGGTTTGAGTTTTCAGTTAGTAGTATCAAGTGGCAAGTTCGGAGCTTTCTTTTCACTGATCACTGATTACTGTTTACTGTTTACTGTTTACTGATTACTGATTACTGTTTACTGATCACTGAAAAATCTTCCCACTCCCTAACTTCCCAAATCTCTTTAACTCTTGATTAAAAAATGGGACTCTCGCAGGATATAAAAGTTCTTTTAATCGAGGATAATTTAGCCGAAGCTCGATTATTAAAGGAAATTCTTAAGGGTAATGAAAAAAAAGAATTTCATCTGGTTAATGTCTCAAGATTATCCGAGGCGATTTCTCTGTTACAACAAACAAATTTTGATGTAATTTTATTAGATTTAACTTTACCAGATAGTCAGGGTTTGGAATCCTTAGCTCCCCTTTTAATTACGGCTCCGAAATTGCCGATCGTGGTTTTAACTAATACTAATGATGATAATTTAGCTTTGGCAGCACTGCGTCAGGGAGCGCAGGATTATTTAATTAAAAGAGAAGTAAGTTTAGAAATTTTAACTCGATCGCTATGTTATGCGATCGAGCGAAAACAGATGGAGGAAGCTTTACGAGAATCGAACGAAGCTTTAAAAATGAGCGTGATTGAACGTACTAATCAACTGGAAAAAGCGCAGGAATTAAATCAGTTAAGAACCGAATTTGTTTCCATGTTATCCCACGATTTTCGCAATCCTTTAAATAAAATTTTACTCTCGGCTGGATTATTAGAAGAAAGTCGCGATCGGTTGACAAAAGATCAGCAAGTTAGCTATTTTCGCATGATTCGATCGGCCATTAAAGACATGGATCAATTGCTCACAGAAGTGTTATTAATTGGCCGGGCCGATTCCGGGAGATTATACTGTCAATTTGATCTGGTGGATTTACTGGATTATTGTCAGAAATTAGTAGAATCTTTTACTGTTAAGCCGGAGCCGCAATTAGCAATTATTTTCCAAGTTGAAGGCAGCTTAGAAAGAGGACTTTGGGATATAAATTTAATTAAACATATCTTGACAAATTTACTGGGAAATGCTCTCAAATATTCACCTCAAGGCAACCCCGTAGAATTTAAGATTATTGTTGAATCCGAGCAGGTAGTCTTTAAAATTGTCGATCGAGGGATTGGTATTCCCAGCAAAGATAAAGAAAATTTATTTAAACCTTTTTATCGCGGTAGCAATGTCGATAATATTCAAGGAACGGGATTAGGATTAGCCATTGTCGGACGCTGTGTGGAAGCGCACAAAGGACAAATTTACCTGGAAAGTGAGGAAGGAAAAGGCACAAAAATCACGGTGATTTTACCGATTATTACCGACATTGAACACCTAAATTGAGATGAACAATAGGGTGGGATCACAATTTTTTTCTGCTGCCCTCGCTGCCTATCTAGGGTCTGCTGAATAAATCTAAAAACCTTGTTGGGTAAGACTTTTAGACTTTTTGTCAATCAAAAAGTACCAGGCATGGGAGTGATCCAACCCCCAACCCCCAACCCCCACCGAAAAACTTTTTCAGCAGACCCTATCTACCTATTTCTTGGATCAAGGGAACGAACGACAAAAATACCGATGGCTTTGTCCACTTTAGTGATATATTTTTCTAGGTCTTTAGCAATGGTAACTTGACCGGCAGGAGAGGCATGAATTAAGCCAATTTTGCCGTCAGGAAAGCGATAAACTAGACCGGTATGGGTGGTATCTAAACCAGCGATATTAGTCACGACACCGATAATATCGCCAGCTTGCAGTTGTGGATAAATATCTTTAATCTTAGCGGTGGGAATATAGGTTAAGGATAAGCTTTCTAATTGCTTTTCTACCTGTTGAATACAATCGTAATTACTTTGAGTTTTTAACTGGGGATATAGATGGCGGTTTTTGCTGATAAAGTTGAGCTTTTTGTCAAGAGTAATTCCACCTAATTTTTGAGTAATATTTTCTAGATTACCTCGTTTTTGGTTGTCATTAATCCAATCGGAAAAGTAATGCAGACGACTACAATAACCGTCGAGAATACCGTGGCGATAACGTTGATTTAAAACCTGCTGACTAAAAGCAGAATACTGATAATTTTTTAAAGCAAAATTGTGACTCAAAGCGAGAACTGTTTCCACAAAGAGGACACAATCAAACTCTTTTAAAGAGATAAATAATTTTTCTGTTGCCGAGCGATCGAGTAATCCTGCTTGATATTTTGCTCCTAAAAACTGAGTGGCGATATTCTGGGTTATATCAGCCATGGCTAGGCGATCGAGTTGTTGATTTTGAGCGTACTGCACCAGTTTTTTATAATTAGGATCGCTGACTTCTTGAGCAAGAATAGTTTCCGATCGAGCTATACTCAAGGGAATTAAAACAGGATTAATTAATAAATAGGGTAAAGTTATCCAATTAAAAAACATTGTCGATCTATTACTGAAAATAATAGGGTTTATCACCTACTAACACACATTAACTGTCAGAGTTATAATCTGCTGGGTTTAACTGGTATTTCTCATTGTATTCTACTACATAAGTAGGTGGTTATAATTAAATTAAAAATGGATTTTAGGTTCGATCCCCCCTTAATAAGGGGGACATCTGATAATTTTTAACGCCTACCTACATATAGCAATTATCTTAATGGTGAGTTATCAGGGTTTCGTTTTGGGGAGACTCCGAGACGATGGAATTGAATTAGCAATGATCAATTCCGAGACAGAAAAGGGGTTTCTCGGAGAAACCCCTTTTCTACTCATGCAAAAGGGGGAATACATAATCAGTTTTTAATAACTGGATTTAGTATCAGTCATTGACACAATTTTGAGTAAACCTCTAACCTAGTTATACTAAATCCGTTTTTAATAGTACGCTTAACTCCTAAGTCTAGGTACTTAAGACGTGCGATAGTCAAAGGATTTTCGCGGTCGCTGGTTGATAAAATCCGTCACTCGATCTACGCTTGTTTGAAGATTTGACGGATGCCATTCTCGTCATTTTCCTGATTCCTAAACATCTGTCTCATTGCATTACTTCTAATGGGCTTCTGACTTTTCCCATCATTGATTTTTATAGATTGTTGTAGTACATTACATTACAAAAGACGTAGCAATCAGCAGAGAACCTTGTCTATGACTGTCTGCTCGTTGAATTAATCCTTTCATATACCCTAAATTAAGGAGAAGACTATGGCTGATCCATCGGTGCTGACCTGAGCGGTGCTAACCTGAGCAATGCTTACCTGACCGATGCTGACCTGAGCGGTGCTGACCTGAACCGTGTTAACCTGAGCGGTGCTCGCCTGAGCCGTGCTCACCTGATCGGTGCTCACCTGAGGCGTGCTAACCTGAGCGGTGCTGACCTGAGCCGTGCTGACCTGAGCGGTGCTGACCTGAGCGATGCTATCCTGAGCGGTGCTGACCTGAGCGATGCTTACCTGACCGATGCTGACCTGAGCCGTGCTAACCTGGAAGGTACGAAAATGCCCGAAGGCTGGGAATTTATTGTCAGAGATCGTTAATCAGCAGAGAACCTTGTCTATGACTGTCTGCTCGTTGAATTAATCCTTTCATATACCCTAAATTAAGGAGAAGACTATGGCTGATCCATGACCTGAGCGGTGCTAACCTGAGGCATGCTGACCTGAGCGGTGCTAACCTGAGCGATGCTAACCTGAGCGGTGCTAACCTGAGCGGTGCTTACCTGAGCGGTGCTGACCTGAGCGGTGCTAACCTGAGCGGTGCTAACCTGAGGCGTGCTAACCTGAGCGAGGCTTACCTGAGGGGTGCTAACCTGAGCGGTGCTGACCTGAGCGATGCTATCCTGATCGGTGCTGACCTGAGCCGTGCTAACCTGGAAGGTACGAAAATGCCCGAACGCTGGGAATTTATTGTCGGAGATCGTTAATCATTTCTGAAGCATTCGATCGAAATCTGGCGTTGCTGAGTAGCGGTATGATTTGGCAAAATTCTCAACCAGTTTTCAGAGCTTTTAGCAATCAACTCATTCTTTGAATCGGCAACGCTTGTCTCAAACTTATTGGAAACGACTATAACAGCGACATCTCGTCCGAGCTGCCATTTTCTACCACTTTTTATTAAAAAAGTCAATAGATTAAATATTAATTTTTGTAAATAAAAGCCTGAGCAGTTACTCAGAAAGCTCTTTACCATCTGTTACAAAATCTGGCAAGATATTTATCGAATTGTGTCAAAACCCAGAGTAAATGCTCATTGGGGTGACATTTTCTGATACAAGACAGAAACATATATATCTAAATACCTTAAACAAAGGGCGATCGTCATCTGATGACGAAAATCACTTCATACCAGACTCAGCAATCCTAAGGAGAACCATCATATATGTTCACTCACGTCAAGTCCACCATTCGTCACATAGTTCCCGACGCGTTGAATGGTCGCTCGCTGGTCAAGGTGGTCTATGTCGTGCTAGAACCTCAGTACCAAAGTGCGCTGAGTAGTGCCGTCAGGGAAATCAACGCTAACAACCCGAAACTAGCGATCGAAATTAGTGGTTATTTAATCGAAGAACTGCGCGATGGGGAAAATTATCGCAATTTTCAAGAGGATATAGCCAAAGCTAATATTTTCATTGCCTCTCTCATCTTTATCGAAGATTTAGCCGATAAAGTCGTGGCCGCTGTCAGTCCCCATCGGGATAAATTAGACGCGGCGATCGTCTTTCCCTCCATGCCCCAGGTAATGCGCTTAAATAAATTAGGCAGCTTTTCCATGGCACAATTGGGACAGTCTAAGAGTGTCATCGCTAATTTTATGAAAAAGCGCAGGGAAAACTCTGGCGCTGGTTTCCAAGATGCGATGTTAAAGTTATTACGAACTTTACCGCAAGTCCTGAAATATCTCCCCATGGAAAAAGCTCAGGACGCACGCAACTTTATGTTAAGTTTCCAGTATTGGCTGGGAGGTTCCGCAGAAAATTTAGAGAATTTCCTGTTAATGTTGGCCGATAAGTACGTCTTTGATAACAAGGATGACAGCGTAGTTTACAAAGAACCGGTAGTTTATCCAGATCTGGGGATCTGGCATCCTTTATCCATGAAAATGTTCGAGGATGTCAAGGAATACTTCGCTTGGTACAATAACCGCAGTGATATTGCCGATGACCTAAAAGACCCCTTGGCTCCCTGTGTTGGCTTAATTTTACAGAGAACTCACCTCGTTACTGGGGATGACGCTCATTATGTCGCTCTCGTGCAGGAATTCGAGTCTATGGGTGCGCGAGTCCTTCCCGTTTTTGCTGGGGGATTAGACTTTTCTAAACCCGTAGAAGAATATTTCTGGGATAAAAGCTTAAAAGGAGTGGAAGCGGTTGCCATCGTTGACACGGTAATTTCCCTGACGGGATTTGCTTTAGTGGGAGGTCCAGCGCGACAAGATCACCCGAAAGCGATAGAATCCTTAAAACGTCTCAATCGTCCCTATATGTGCGCGTTGCCGCTAGTTTTCCAAACCACCCAGGAATGGGAAGAAAGCGATTTAGGGTTACACCCGATTCAAGTAGCGCTACAGATTGCCATTCCCGAATTAGACGGTGCGATCGAACCTATTATATTATCAGGCCGGGATGGGGCCACAGGTAAAGCGATCGCCTTACAGGATCGGGTAGAAGCGATCGCTCAACGGGCGCTAAAATGGGCTACTCTAAGAAAGAAACCGAAACTAAACAAAAAAGTCGCCATCACCGTCTTTAGTTTCCCCCCCGATAAAGGGAATGTGGGAACTGCAGCCTATCTAGATGTGTTCGGTTCCATCTACGAAGTGATGCAAGCGTTACAAAATAACGGTTATGACTTGCAAGACTTACCCGCATCTCCCCGAGAACTGATGGAAGCGGTAATCCATGATGCCACCGCACAATACCATAGTCCGGAGCTAAATATCGCCTATCGGATGTCCGTACCCGAATACGAACGCTTAACCCCCTATTCCGTCCGTTTAGAGGAAAATTGGGGACCACCTCCCGGACATCTCAACAGTGATGGACAAAATCTTTTAATCTACGGGAAAGAATTCGGTAACGTCTTTATTGGGGTTCAACCCACCTTCGGTTATGAAGGGGATCCCATGCGTCTGCTATTTTCTCGTTCTGCTAGTCCCCACCACGGTTTTGCAGCCTACTATACCTATCTTAATCAAGTCTGGAAAGCAGACGCAGTTCTCCATTTTGGCACCCACGGATCCTTAGAATTTATGCCGGGGAAACAGATGGGAATGTCTGGAGAATGCTACCCCGATAACCTCATCGGGATGATTCCCAACCTCTACTATTATGCCGCTAATAACCCCAGCGAAGCGACGATCGCTAAACGTCGCAGTTATGCGGAAACTATCTCCTATCTCACTCCCCCCGCAGAAAATGCCGGACTCTACAAAGGGTTAAAAGAACTGAGCGAGTTGATCGGTTCTTACCAAACCCTGAAAGACAGTGGGCGTGGGGTGCAAATTGTCAATACCATTGTCGATAAATGTTTATTGGTAAATCTCGACAAAGATATAAGTTTACCTGATGGTGACACCGCCCATCTCAGTCAAGAAGAACGGGATAATATCGTCGGTTCCGTCTATCGCAAACTGATGGAAATTGAATCGCGCTTACTTCCCTGCGGACTTCACGTTATCGGGAAACCCCCCTCGGCGCTCGAAGCGATCGCAACTTTAGTCAATATTGCCAGTTTAGACCGGGAAGAAGACGGTTTACTCTCCTTACCCCGAATTATTGCCAACAGCATTGGCCGGGATATAGAGGAAGTTTATCGCAATAGCGATCGAGGGGTGTTAGAGGATGTGGAATTACTGCAAAACATCACCCTCGCGACTCGCGCTGCCGTTTCCGCTTTAGTAAAATCCCAAACCGACGCAGAAGGTCGGGTATCGATGCTTTCTAAGCTGAATTTCTTGAATATAGGCAAGAAATCGCCTTGGATCGAAACTTTACAGGAAATGGGTTATCCAAAAGTTGATCCGGTCGCGTTAAAACCCCTGTTTGAATACCTAGAATTTTGTTTAGAACAGGTCTGTGCTGATAATGAATTAGGGGCCCTATTAAAAGCATTAGAAGGGGAATACGTTCTTCCCGGTCCCGGTGGCGACCCCATCCGTAACCCCGGAGTTTTACCGACGGGTAAAAATATCCACGCTTTAGATCCCCAGTCTATCCCGACCCTAGCGGCGGTAAAATCGGCTAAAATCGTGGTAGATCGTCTGTTAGAACGGCAAAAACTGGATAATGGCGGTAAATATCCCGAAACCATCGCTTGTGTTCTCTGGGGAACCGATAACATCAAAACCTATGGGGAATCCCTAGCACAAATTCTCTGGATGGTGGGAGTTCGTCCTGTTCCCGATGCTTTAGGACGGGTGAATAAACTGGAATTAATTCCCCTAGAGGAGTTGGGAAGACCGCGCATTGATGTGGTGGTCAATTGTTCTGGTGTCTTCCGGGATTTATTTATCAATCAGATGAACTTGCTTGACCAAGGTGTAAAAATGGCCGCGGAAGCAAACGAACCGATGGAGATGAATTATGTCCGCAAACACGCAATTGAACAAGCAAAAGAAATGGGTTTAACGGTTCGACAGGCAGCCACCCGCATCTTTTCTAATGCTTCCGGTTCCTATTCTTCTAACATCAATCTTGCGGTGGAAAATAGCAGTTGGGAAGACGAAAAAGAGTTACAGAATATGTATCTCAACCGCAAGGGTTTTGCTTTCGATTCCGATAATCCCGGGATGATGGCCGATAATCGTCAGTTGTTTGAAGCATCCTTAAAAACTGCCGAGGCAACTTTCCAAAACTTGGATTCTAGCGAAATTAGTTTAACCGATGTTTCCCACTATTTCGACTCGGATCCCACCAAAGTTGTCGCTAGTTTACGGGATGATGGCAAAAAACCGGCAGCCTATATTGCCGATACTACCACCGCTAACGCTCAAGTGCGTACTTTATCGGAAACCGTCCGTTTAGATACCCGCACCAAGTTACTCAATCCCAAATGGTACGAGGGAATGTTAAGTCACGGTTACGAAGGAGTCCGGGAATTATCGAAGCGTTTGGTTAATACCATGGGATGGTCTGCAACTGCTGACGCGGTGGATAATTGGGTTTATGAAGATGTCAACACCACCTTTATTCAAGATGAGGAAATGTGTCAGCGTCTGATGAATCTCAATCCTAATTCTTTCCGCAAGATGGTGGGAACCCTGCTAGAAGTTAATGGTCGCGGTTACTGGGAAACTTCTCAGGAAAATTTAGACCGCTTACAGGAACTTTATCAAGAAGTGGAGGACCGTATCGAAGGAATCGAGTAGAATAGATAGATAAGACTTGAGAGACGCAGCTTACACTGGTCTCTTGAGTTTTCAAAAAACATGAAAAATAACTTTTGGGGGTTAATCTGGTCTAGTTTTAACGAAATTCAAGGGGTTTTACTCGGTCTTCTTGGATTTTTAGGAGGTATTGCTTTAATTCGTTATCCCTTCAATACTTCTATCCCTCTAGATCTAGTAATTATTGTCAGTTTCTTCACCTTGCTGTTAATCGCTACTTTGTTAAGCGCTGTTAACGCACTTCTTAGACAGAAGCAAAAATTAGAGGCAGAAGTTAAGCAACTTCAGGAGGTAAACCAAAAGCTAGAGACTGAAATTAAACAGCGCATCATCCCTAAAATTCTAAGAGTTCAAAAGGATGCGAATAATAATATCCAATGCTTACTTGAAGCATCAGATTTATTCGCCGCTCAATCTATAATATCTTTGTATTATACAGATGAAGATGATTTCGAGAGGTTGATAGGAGTAGGATCCGTCCGGTATATCAATAATAAGAAACGAATTCAAGTGGTGATCGATGAACCAAAAATAACCTATCAAAATATTTTAGATAAACTGGCCAACAATGATTTAAAAGTTATGCAACAAACTAGAGTTAGTCCGAGCGTTATTAAGAAATACAATCAACCATAGAGGTAGAAATGGAAAACGTCACAGAAACTCCCCTTTTATCCCCCAAAGGAACTTTTCCTGCCACTGTCGTTAAGGTTATTGACGACTATAAATTAGTAATGAATAGAGGTGAACAAAACGGAATTCGAGAAGGTCAAAGAATGATGGTTTATCGTATCGATGACGAAGAAATATTAGATCCGCATACTGGCGAATCTTTAGGGTTTCTCGAATTAGTAAGAGGTACGGGAAGAATTATTTTTGTTCAAGATAAAATATCTATTATAGAATCAGACAAAAAGCCAGACATAGATTTAAATAAACTTTCTTATTTGATCGTAGAATATTTGCAGAAACCTAGAGAATTGTCTGAATTATCTTATATCCCTCCCTTGACTCCTTCTGGAATTGAATACTTAGCAAAGAAAGAGTTACAATCAAATAGAGAAAGAGAGTTAAAATCAATGATTGATAAATTAGGAGAAAGACTACCGTTTGAAAATCCTCAAGTTGGCGATCTAGTCAAGCCTATTTAATCGTTATAATCAAAAATTAGTCCAGTTGTGCATTTTATTCAGCAAAAAAAGGATTAAGAGGGTTTCTGTCGGGTTGTCGGGTTTCGTAGCCTCAACCCGACCTACTAATTTACTACTTTTTTGCCCACACGAACACGACAACGATAATCTAGATTGGCACGATAAGTCCCCCCTATATCTAGAACAGAGACCAGACCATCCATAAAGTACCGTCTAGGAATAGAGTAATTTTGGGAAGAAATGTCACGATAGTATTTTTTTACCATAACACCCTCGTTTAAGTTATGTTTACCCCTTCATTCTAGCATTTTATCATAGCAATTTTTTGAATTTATAAGAAATTATCACACTCAACCCCTTTTTTGCAGTTATAATACATAGCTCCTACATTGGTACTATTAATGATCAAGGCAATTGACCGACCTTATCATTAAATCTTGACAAATATAAGTTTAAATTATAGCTATTGCGCCCTAAGAGCGATAATATTTAATATTAACCAGATTTATACCAAAGATAAATCATTATGGAAAATGTAGCCGAAAAACCCATTTTATCTCCTAAAGGAACCTTTCCTGCCAAAGTTGTCAAAGTTATTGACGACTATAAATTAGTAATGAATAGAGGTGAACAGAACGGAATTCGAGAAGGTCAAAGAATGATGGTTTATCGTATCGATGACGAAGAAATATTATATCCGCATACTGGGGAATCTTTAGGGTTTCTCGAATTAGTAAGAGGTACGGGAAGAGTAATTTTCGTTCAAGATAAAATATCTATAATTGAAACCGATCGGAAAAAAACTTATAGAAAAAGAATAGAAAATACTCCTTTTGCATTGAGCAGTTATAAATCTGAAGTGGTAGAATCCGATGAATTAAAACCTTTTGATAATGCTCAAGTTGGCGATTTGGTCAAACCTATTTAGACCTATCGATGGAACAACAAATATTAGAATACTTTTTATCTCTTAAATATCCGATTTCAATTTATCCCGAAGAAGAAGACGGATACACGGCGTTAATTCCACATTTACCCGGATGTATTACTCAGGGGGAAACTTTAGAGGAAGTAGATAAATTTTCTCACTATCGGCTAACAGCGATCGCATCCTGCCGGAATTGAGGGATAACTTTCTCCGGTCTGCAAGCCGGAGGAGACAAAACTGGTTTATGCTAGAAAGAGTTGCTCTTAACGTAACTTTACAAAGTCATCGATCGCCCACATTTATGGATTGCATCATCAATCGTCGAGCGCGGTTTTCAGCCAGCCATCGCTATTATCTACCAGAATGGGACGAAGCCGAAAATCAAAGACTTTTTGGTCTTGGTAGCCGTTTTCCCGGTCATGGTCACAATTACGAATTATACGTCTCCCTATACAAAGAACTCAATCTTTATGGCATGGTGGAAAATCTCTCCACCGTGAAACAGGTAATTAAACGAGAGATAACCAGTCAATTAGACTACTCCTATCTCAACCAAGTCTGGCCGGAATTTCAGCAAACCCTACCCACCACAGAAAATATCGCTAGAGTTATCTGGCAAAGATTAGCACCCTATTTACCATTGGTCAAAATTCAACTATTTGAACACCCCGAATTGTGGGCAGAATATCAAGGAAAAGATATGGAAGCAACTTTAACTATCAAAACCCATTTTAGTGCCGCTCATCGTTTGGCTTTACCGCAATTAACCCTCGAACAAAACTCGGAAATCTACGGCAAATGCGCCAGGGTAAACGGTCATGGCCATAATTATCACCTAGAAGTATCCGTGGCGGGGGAAATCGATCCCCGCACCGGTATGATTGTAGATCTGGGGGATTTACAAAAAGCGATCGATGAATTGGTAGTAGAACCCTTCGATCATACTTTTTTAAATAAGGATATTCCCTACTTTGCCGAAGTGGTTCCCACCGCGGAAAATATTGCCTTACATATCGCTCAACTATTAGGGGAACGGATCCGCCAATTAGGAGCCGAATTAGATAAAGTTAAACTAATTGAAAGTCCCAATAATTCTGCGGAAATCCACTGTCGTGGTTCGGTTCAAGCTCCCCGACAACTTCTAGAAAAAACCCTGACAGCCGTTTAATTACCTATTAGTTAAGCTGATTAGGGTGAGCGTGACTCACCCTGATAGATTTAATTAAACCCTAGTTAAACACTTCTCGCCATCCTCGCTTTCCTTTGCTTTGACGTAAGGGAGAAGCTAAATCGACAATTTTCTCAAGCAGTTTCGGGGCAAATTTTTGGCCCCAAAGAGCTAGATGACTTTGCCAACCGACGATAATTTCCGTTTTTTCCCTATTTAACCCGGTAATTAGGGTTTGGGCGACTTCTTCGGCGCTCATCGGTTTTAACCATCGAAATAACTGCAATTCTCGCACCATATCCGTATCGGTTAAAGAGGGTAAGAGGGTGACAACTTTGATGTTGTGTTCCCGTAATTCCGACCTGAGAGCTTGACTAAAACCCAAAATGGCAAATTTGGTGGCCGAGTAGGTAGCAAAGCTAGGAGCGGCAATTTTACCCATCATGCTGGAAACATTGACAATCGTTCCCTGTCCCCTAATTGCCATCCGGCGGGCAATTAAGCGAGTAACCGTGTACATGGCCATCAGATTTAAAGATATTTCTGCTTGCACTTGCGAGAATCGCGATCGCAGAAAGGGGGTTTGATGGGCAATACCGGCACAGTTAACGAGGATATCTATGCCACGGCATTCTTGCCAAACGCGGATAATTGCAGGACTAACAAGGTCATTTTCGGTTAAATCCAGGGCTAAGGGTGTGGCAATGACCCCTAGGGACTCAATTTCTTTGGCTAGTTTTTCTAATCGCTCTTGATCTCTGGCAACAATCACAATTCTGCTTAAACCTTGTCGGGCTAATTCTAAGGCGATCGCTCGTCCAATGCCCCGGGATGCCCCCGTGACTAGGGCTGTTTTTCCCTGTAATTTCATGATCAAACTCCTGTTTTAAGCAACAGTACGGGAATTTATTGGTTTTGCTTCTGAAATCTTTGATTTGTGCATCTATGCCCTACATAAGTAGCGAAGCAATCGAGGGATAGATGGATAGGTTAGGGTGCATGGGGTTTTTCCTCCTTCAAAGCGCACTCTTGAACCCACGGTAACAGTTGTCTTTACAAACAGCAATCTTTTTTAACACTTTTTCCTCAAAATCACTCGATCGGATGAACGCTCAGGGTGATCCTCGATCCGATGGAAACCCCAGGGGACTTGCAGATATAGGTATTTTAAAGAGCTTAATACCGAGGGAGATAGAAAGTCTGGCAATGGACGCGACTACTATTGGCAGTACAACGGACTTGACATCCTCACCGCACTGAAGTAGATCTTTTGGGCAATCTCCCATCTCCTAATCCCCAACCCCAATGAATAACCCCCCCGATAGTCCATTCAATTACACAGAAGCTTTTATTGCCCTAGGAACGAGTAATTTCGATCGCTCGGTGCAGTTTTATCGTCAACTGTTGCAACAGGAACCAAACCCCTACCTTGCCGCCGTTTATGCGGAATTTAGGCTGATTAACCTTAAATTAGGTCTTTTTTGCCCTAAAGAGTCCCACAGAGACGAATTTAGCGATTCTAGGGGCAGTGGCATGAGCATTTGTTTCGAGGTGGAGAGTCTCGAAAAAGCCCTCGAGCATTTGAGCGAAATCGGCTATGGTGCTAGGGGAGAAATTAGCCAGGCTTCCCACGGTCCGGAAATCTACATCTATGATCCGGATGGTAATCGTTTAATTTTCCATCAATCCACCGCTAAAACCAATCCTTTCAGGTAGGAACCTTCCGAGTGATAGATACTGGTGGGATGGTCGGCCGGTTGGCTTAAACGTGCTAAAATTCGCACTGGGCGAGCCGATTCAATGGCGGCAGCCATGACAGCACCCTGAAAATGTTCTTCGTTAACCACTTGGGAACAGGAAAAGGTGAAAATAATACCTTGCGGGCGAATTTTCTGGAAAGCTTGGTAATTTAATCTTTTATAAGCCATAACCGCCTGATGACGGGATTGGATACTTTTGGCAAAAGCGGGGGGATCGAGGACAATCAGATCGTAATCCTCCTGACAGTCGCGCAGGAAGTTAAAAACATCGGCGCTGTAGGATTGATGGGGAACTTCACCGAGATTATTCAGGGCGATATTTTTTTCGGTAAGATCGATCGCACCGTGGGAACTATCAACGGAATGGACTAGGGCAGCCCCCGCTTGCATAGCATAGACGGAAAAGCCGCCAGAGTAACAAAAAGTATTTAAAACCCGTTTATTCTGGCAATATTGGGACAATATTGCTCTATTTTCCCTTTGATCGAGGAAAAATCCTGTTTTTTGTCCTTTTTCCCAATCAATAATAAAGCGGTGGCCAGATTCTAACACCTCATCGCCAGTTTTTTGACCAAATAAGTATTTATTTTCGGAGATATGGGCGCTTTTAGCCAAAACCGCGGCACTTTTATCGTAGATTGCCCGTAAATTGTCAGCGTAGATAGTTTTCAGGCAATCGACAATCAGATCGAGACGTTGGTATAAAGCTAGGGAATAAGCTTGAATAACCGCCGTGCCATTGTACCAATCGACGATTAAACTGGGTAAACCGTCTCCTTCAGCGTTAATTAAGCGATAACAGTTAGTTTTCGGGTTATCGACTAAACCGATTTGTTGCCGCAGCTGATAGGCATTCTGGAATTTTTCGCGAAATAATTGAGCAATATCGCTGACTTTTTGGAAAGAAAGAATTTTAACGGCAATATTGCTAGGATTATACAGTCCAGTGGCTAGATATTCGCCTTGATCGCTATAAACCTCCACGATAGCACCCTCTTTGACTTCCCCCTCCATCTCTTTAATCGCTCCGGAAAATATCCAAGGATGGAATCGTTTAACGGCATCAATTTTATGGTTTCTCAGGATAATTTTCGCTAAATCTGGCATGGATAAAGAATCAGGGTTGATAGCTGACGACTACTAGACAATTCTATTATCCCCTGCTGGCAGCGCAAAACCATGGTTTGTTATCCCTCGATCGAGTGGCATCAAACCAAGTCCTAACAATCGAGGGATAATCAGAGGGAATTCTCGCCTATAATAAGTTAGATTTTAGCGATAGTCCCTCGACAAATGCCAAGAAAAAGTGATGCTGCCGGTGGTTTAAGTTTATGGTTCCAGCGTTTGGGGGCTGCTGGTTTATTAGCGGGACAAACTTTTTTACATATTCTTAATGGCAAAATCCACCGGCGTAATACTCTTGAACAAATGAGTATTGTTGGGCCAGAATCCTTGACAATTGCCCTAATTACGGCTGCTTTTGTGGGTATGGTTTTCACTATTCAGGTAGCCAGAGAATTTATTTTTTTTGGGGCGGGTAGTTTTGTTGGGGGAGTCCTTTCCTTGGCTTTAACAAGAGAATTAGCCCCGGTTTTAACCGCGGTGGTGGTGGCGGGGAGAGTTGGCTCGGCTTTTGCCGCCGAAATTGGTACAATGCGAGTAACAGAACAAATTGACGCTTTATATATTTTAAAAACCGATCCGATCGATTATTTGGTCATTCCCCGGGTGATTGCCTGTAGTTTAATGTTACCCCTGCTCACTATTATCTCTTTAGTCACTGGCCTACTCGGTGGTTTATTTATTTCCGATAGTCTTTACGGTATTTCCTATTCCCTATTCTTACAATCAGCCCAAAATTTTCTGGAAACATGGGATTTAATTAGTTCTATGTTAAAGTCCCTAATTTTTGGGGTTTTAATTGCTATTATCGGTTGCAGTTGGGGTTTAACCACCACCGGCGGTGCTAAAGGAGTTGGTCAATCTACTACCACGGCTGTGGTAACTTCTTTGTTAGCGATTTTTGTGGCTAATTTTTTCCTCTCTTGGCTGATGTTTCAAGGGACAGGTAATGTGGAAATCGGCTAGGACAGTGATCAGTAATCAGTAATCAGTAAACAGTGCCAAGAAAACGGCAATTTTCTACTTAATACCGCTCACTAAAAACTCAAATCTGATCACCGATTACTGATAATTGTCTATTTTCAAGATTAGGATTTGTTCAAGGGATTGAGAGTAAGACAAGTTTTAATTAATTCCTCCACTCCCAGGACTGGATAAATAGGGACTCCTAACTGATTAATAACAGTTTCTAGGGTGAGATCATCTAAAAATACCGATTCCCCATGCTTGAGCATGAGGGAGGGTAATAAAACCCCATCCCCAAGATTTTTACCTTGTAATCCTTTGAGAATATCTTGCCCGGTTAATAAACCCGTAACCGTGATTTCCTGTCCCCAATAATCACTATTTAAAGCCACTAATTCCACGGTTAAACCCCGCCGATTATTTAACTGTTTAACTAGGGGTTGAAAGGCTTGTTCTACCGCATTTCCCACTACCCATATCAATCGTCTAGATGGAGTAATTTGAGCAGGTAATAACTTCTTGGCTGTCTTCTGAAAATCCCTAATAAATTGACGAATCGAGCCAACTCCGTTACCGATTTGGGGATAGTCTTCGTAGTGAGATTGAGGTGGTAAATCGACTCGGGCAATTAAAAACCATTCATCAGCTAACCACACCACATTACTGCCCAATTCTTGACAAAATTGTTTCTGTAAAGTTTGGACTTGTTCGATCACTTCTCGCGCTTTTTCTTGGCTAACGGGAATTAATTCATCTTCTTGGGGACGAAAGCGGGTTAATCCCACGGGAACTACGGCAATCGACTCCACACAGGGAATATCTCCCTGATGAAAAGAAACCAGATCTAACAGGGTTCTTTCGAGATGAATTCCATCATTAATATTGGGACAAACTACCACTTGGGCATGAATTTGTAATTGTCTGGCTTGTAGCCATTTTAAATGGTCTAAAATTTGACCAGCGCGGGGATTTTTTAAGAGACGAATTCTCAGATCGGGTTCCGTGGCATGAACGGACACAAAAAGCGGTGATATGTGCATCTTTTCGATCCGCTGCCATTCTTTTGAGGTGAGATTAGTTAAGGTTAAATAACTGCCATAGAGAAAACTTAAGCGATAGTCATCATCTTTATAGTATAAAGTTTCTCTTTTGCCCTCTGGTTGTTGGTCGATAAAGCAAAAAGGACATTTATTATTACACTGAATTAAGCCATCAAAAAGGGCAGTTTCAAACTCTAAACCTAAGTCTTCATGATAATCTTTTTCGATTTCTATCCGGTGAGTTTTGCCCTGACGATCAAGCACTTCTAGGGTTAAAAATTCATCGGCACATAAAAATTGATAATCGATTAAATCCCGGGGACGATTACCATTGATAGAGAGGAGCGCATCCCCGATTTCAAAACCGACCTCAGCGGCGATCGAATCTGGGATGACACCACTAATTTTAGCTGGACGAATAGTTAATTCACTCATATTTTTAGGTCGCCATCCAATTATTTAACTGCATTTCGAGAGAGTCTTTGGCCTTGTCTCACTTTTGTCAAGCTAATTCTACAGCATGGCCGATTGTTTAGAGTTGTGGTGGCAAGAAAATCAAGCAATCTATCCAGGGTTAGAAGAATTAGTCATTGATTTAGACACCAGGAGCCGCCACTGGCAGCAACCGCAGCCAATTTATCAAAAGAATGGTAGACTTTGCCTGAAAAACGCCGTGGCAAATACGGCTCATCTACTATCCGCAAATGCCATAGTAAATATAATCCAATTGAACGGTGTTGGGCAGTCTTAGAGAACTATTGGAATCGGGCAATTTTGGGTTCAATTGATGCGGCTCTTAATTGGGCTTCTAACATGACTCGGAAGGGCATAAAGCCTCTAGTGCATTTGCTAGAAGGAACTTATGAAAAAGGGGTGAAGGTTTTGGCTAAAGAACTAGAACAATTGCAACCTTTCTGGCAGCGTTCTGAAGCTTCACCCAAATGGGATGTGACGGTTCTACCCTCCTAGCTAGCAGCTTATTTTTACGCAAGTCCCTTATCGGTGAGAGTTCGAGGTTATCTGCGTCCGGTTACTTTTCGGCAAATTGTTCCCAATTAAGAGAAGACTTGCGGGATTTTCGGGGTTGCCGATTTTTGCTTGATGGCTACCGGCAAAAGATAGCCACCGGCAATTATATCAATTTATCAAAGTTAGGAGAATCATTTACTGTTAATTGATAGCGATCAAGATTGGGAAACTATGATTAAAATAGGATCACCTTGAACTTTTCCTATTCCCCTTGAGTTGCTTGTCTAACCTGTTCGATCTCTATCGCCGTCCGTTTTACGGCGGCGAGGATGTCAACATTGCTTTACCCTCAAGACATTTACCTTTAGTCAACTCATGCAAATTACTCTCAATCTTGATGACTCCCTTCTCAATGAAGCTTTTCAATTGACCAACCTTGCTAATCAAGAGGAGGTGATTAACTTAGCTCTAGAGGAGCTAGTGCGATCGCGCCGCAAAAAAAACCTTCTTGATCTTGCTGGAAAAATTCAATTTGCCCCAGATTTCGACTATAAAGCTCTGCGTGAGACTCGTCATGCTGCTGATTGATACATCAGTTTGGATCAGTATCTTCCGTGATCGCACAGGTCAAGGCCGACAAAAACTCGAAATACTGATTAACGGTCGTGACGTTTTCCTGACACGATTCACTCAGCTTGAACTGCTTCAGGGAAGTTTGAATGAAAAAGAGTGGACTTTCAGTAGATGGAAAAGTTTTTGTCCAATAGCGATCGCTAAATGATAGGGGCTAAAAAATTAGGGATTTTCCTAGTATTTATGTACTCAG
>MTBT01000214.1:0-8880 GCA_002282935.1 Microcystis sp. LSC13-02
CAAAGAAATTGGTAAAAGCTGTTTGTAGGTGTCTTAACCCTTGTTGTAAAGGTACACAGCTTACTTCATTGAGAAAGTCTAATTCTTCTTGTTTTTTCCACTCGGTTAGCATTGAAGAAGTTTGAGCGTAGCCTACTCTTTCTTGCTTTTCGTACCATGTTTGTGTTCTGACATGGAGAGCTTTATTGTAAACCAATCTTACACAGCCCAAGGTGCGCCGCAATAGCGACTCTTGTTCGGGTGTGGGGTAAAATCGAAACCAATAGGCTTTCTCCATGTATTATATTCTAGCATATATCGTGTAAATGCGCTAGTATTTAACAGTAAAGCCGTCGTAGAACGACGGGGTTTCAGACCCAAAATTTTCGATGACTTGGTTATATAAAACCCCCGGTATTCCCGATGAATTGTTTGAACGTTTGCCTGGGATTCCCTTGAGTAAACGCGAGGTGAGATTATTGATGATTTCCGCTTTGAGGTTAGGTGATGGGGGGGTTTTCTGGGATATCGGGGCGGGAACTGGCACTATTCCCGTTGAAATTGGCTTATTATGCCCCAATAGTCCGATTATTGCCATTGAAAGGGATGAAGAAGTGGCCAGTTTAATCCGCCGTAATTGCGATCGCTTCGGGGTAAAAAATGTTACGGTTTTTGAAGGCAGCGCTCCCGATTGTCTAGCCAATATATCCCTAGCACCCGATCGCGTCTGTATCGAGGGCGGCAAACCGATTAAATCAGTCCTGCAAGAAGTGTGGCAATACCTGAAACCCAACGGCCGCATCGTGGCTACGGCCAATAATTTAGAAACCCTCTATCAATTTTCCGAAGGCTTTTCTAATTTACAGGCGCGTAATATCGAGATCGTCCAAGCGGCAGTAAATCGCCTAGAAACTAGGGGTATTCACCAAGTTTTTGCCGCCGTTGATCCCATGTTCATCCTGAGTGGCGATAAACTTTAATTGGGGATAACCTTCCATAAAGTTTTCTTAATCCATATAATTAGAACAATGCCGCCTAACTTCTCTGGATTAACCATGCCTTGGCCACGCATTGTCAGCGCTATTTTTGCTATTGCCTTCGCACTGGGAATTATTATCGTTGGGGGTTGGTATTTCACCCTCGGCATCGGTGTTATCGTCTTTTTGGGACAATTGGAGTATTTTCGCTTAGTTCGCGCTAAAGGCATTGAACCGGCCGCTAAAACCACTCTCGTAGTTTCGCAATTATTACTACTGACGGCAACTATGGCAGCCCCCCTCACCGATGCCATGTTTCCCCTTGCTGGGGCGTTAATTTGTTTTTATCTGCTCTTTCAGCCAAAAATGGCGACAATTGCCGACATTTCCACCTCAATTCTCGGTCTGTTTTATGGTGGTTACTTACCTAGTTATTGGATTCGTTTACGGGTCGGTTTTTCTCCTGAAAGTAATCCTGTGGCTATGGCCAGTAACTTACCCCTGATGGGATATTGGCCAGAATCGTGGATGGAACCGAAATTATTCCCGGCCGCTTTGACGGTGACTTTTCTAGCTTTCGGTTGCATTTGGGCCGCCGATATCGGAGCTTACATCATGGGAAAATGGTTAGGTAAAACCAGTTTATCGCTGATTAGTCCCAAAAAAACCGTGGAAGGTTCCTTTTTTGGCATTTTAGGCAGTATAGCGATCGCCGAGTTGGGTGCTTGGTATTTAGATTGGCCCTATTGGCAGCTGACCGGCTTAATTTTGGGCTTATTAATTGGTATTGTCAGTTTATTGGGTGATTTGACCGAATCGATGATGAAACGCGATGCCGGGGTCAAGGATTCCGGGCAGTTAATCCCCGGTCACGGTGGTATACTCGATCGCACTGATAGTTATGTGTTCACCGCTCCCCTAGTATATTATTTCGTCACTTTACTGCTGCCCTTGTTGCGTTAGTAGTTTGTATCTTCTCCGGTCGCTGCGCCCTTGAGTTCTCCAGTGCTAAATTAAAGATTAAACCCAAATTTGCGATTATGTCAGGAGTCGTCTATCCCCGGGGTAAAGTTTATCTTCTCGGTGCGGGAATCGGTCAGAGCAGTTTTCTCACCCTGCAAGCGCGAGCAATTTTAGCCACGGCCGAGGTTTTGCTGTATGATGCCCTAGTGGATAGTCAAATCTTCTCCCTCGTGCCGAAAACCTGTATTTTAGTCGATGTGGGCAAACGGGGAGGACAACCCGGCGCCGAGCAAAATCAGATTAATCGGATATTGGTTAATTATTGTCAAGAGGGAAAACGAGTTATTCGGCTCAAAAGTGGTGATCCGGGGGTTTTTGGGCGAGTATATCCTGAAATGTTGGCCCTAAAGCAGGCTGGCTGTGATTTTGAACTGATAACTGGAATTTCCTCCGCTTTGGCCGCTCCTTTATTAGCTGGAATTCCCCTGACCGAAAAGGATATTAGTCGCTGTTTTGCGGTCTTGAGCGCTCACGATCCCCAGTCTCTCGATTGGTCAGCTTTAGCTAAAATTGATACGCTGGTGCTATTGATGGCCGGTCAGTCTTTAGGGCAAATTATCGAGAAATTATGCCAAAATGGGCGGAATATTCACGACTCGATCGCTATTATCCGCCAGGCGGGACGCAAGGATCAACAAATTTGGCGCGGCACTTTAGAAAATATTCTCGCTCAAACCGCCGGGGTGTCCCTCTCACCCTCTATTATGGTCATTGGTCAAGTTGTGGATCTGGCGATTATGTCCTCTCCCCCACCCCTAGGAGGTAAAACTATTGTTATTACCCGTGCCGCCGAGCAAACGAGTCAATTTAGCGAAATTTTGCAAAATCAAGGCGCAGAAGTCCTAGAAATGCCCGCTTTAGAGATTCGTCCCCCCTCCAGTTGGCAAGGTTTAGACGATGCCATCGGTGAGTTAAAAAAGTTTGATTGGCTGATTTTAACTTCTGCCAATGCTGTTAATTTTTTCTTTGATCGCTTGACATTTTGGGGAAAAGATGCTAGAGCTTTAGCGACCGTAAAAATCGCCGTGGTGGGCAAAAAAACCAGCCAAGTTTTGCACTCACGAGGATTAAAGGCGGATTTTATCCCGGGGGATTTTGTCGCTGATGCTTTGGTAAACGAGTTTCCCGACCCGATTAGGGGGCAAAAATTCCTCTTTCCGCGCGTGGAAACGGGAGGGAGAGAAGTCTTGGTTAAGGAATTAACGGCCAAAGCTGGTCAGGTGACGGAAGTGGCCGCCTATGATTCCGGATGTCCCGCGCGCATGGATAGTCAGATCTGGGAAGCGTTTCGAGATGAAAAAGTCGATATAGTCACCTTTGCGAGTTCCAAAACCGTCCAGAATTTTTATCAGTTATTGCGACAAGAAACAGGAGAATTATCGGTTAATTCCCTATTAGAAAAAGTTTGTCTGGCTTCTATCGGTCCGCAAACTTCAAAAACCTGTCAAGAGTTATTTGGTCGTGTTGATATCGAGGCGCAAGAATACACCCTAGAAGGGTTGACCAGCGCTCTAATCGAGTCGAGTAAGACCTGACATCCTCGCCGCCGTAAAACAGACGGCGATTCCCAAACCTGACGATAAACAAAGCCATAAAGCTAGAAGTATTGCCGAAAATAGAGACCGAAGTTTCCCAACTCAAAGAAGATGTCAAAGACTTGAAAGAAAGGGCAACGGCTCAAATATGGGCTTTGATAGTCACTGTTATCGGTGCAACTGTTGCTTGCAGCAATTATCAAATTCGGTTTTTTGACTAAAACTTAAATCATCATTAAAAACTAAGTTGGAACTAGACAAGTTCCAACCGATCACAAAAAATTGACCTTGAATATTAACGACGAATTGGAGCGATCGCACCGTCGGCAGCAGCGCGAAAAGGTTCCACTGCCTCGCTATAATCGATCGGTAAAATAGCCACCACGTTATCGTGAGGACGGGCAATAATTACCCAGGTTTCTAAAGCTGCCCCCTCGGTTTTATTGACCGCTTCAATGCCGGCAGCCATAGCGGTTTTTACCTCCTGTACATCCCCACGAATATTGAGGGTAAAACGGGCGCTTCCTGCCCTTAAATAACCAACAATCGTGATCCGTCCTGCTTTTACCATCGCATCGGCGGCCGCTAGAATACCGGGGAAACCTTTGGTCTCGATCGATCCCACCGCGGGTTGGGCTGTCATAAATTAACTCCTAATAACAAAAATCAGATAAGTTTAATTGATAGAATCCAATCTATTTTCCAGTCTTTAACTATAGTCTAGTTTGGGGCAAATCCCTAGGGAAATTAACTGCGAAAACGGTCTGACTTAGGCGTATGCTGCACTGGTAAAACTGCCAGTACATTTTCTGGAGGATTCGGTACGATGTAATGACTGACCACATTACCACCAAAAGCGGTCATCGCCGCCGCTAATCCTGCCTCTACTGCTGGTTTAACCTCGGAAATCGGACCACGAATCGCCACCAAAAATTCGCCCCTTTCCGCTAGATCAAAATAAACTAGGGTGACTCGTCCCCCTTTAACCATGGCATCCGCCGCCGCTAAAACGGGGGGAAAACCCAACGTTTGAATGACTCCGACCGCCTCGGGCATTTTTCCTGATCTCCTGCGAAAGCAACTTTACATTATACCCCGAACCTGTCTTTATGTTTTCTTCTGGAAATCCTCGACCGCTCGCAGCAGTTTTTTCTCTAAATACTGTTGATGGGACTGATCAGCCAGATAATAATCTCCTGCGGGTTCGATCAAAGTAACGATATCCTGCTGAAACTTTCCCGATAGTTGTAGTTGACGCTTGGAAGCAGTGGCGATTAACTTTTGTTCCGGGGTGTGATAAAAAATAATCGATCGATATTGTTCTCCCCGGTCCGGTCCTTGGCGATTTAACTGAGTCGGATCATGGATTGACCAAAAAACGGCTAATAACACCTCGTAGCTTATCTCTTGGGGATTATAAGCAATTTGTGCCACTTCCGCATGACCGGTAATTCGCGATAACACATCGAGATAACTAGGATTGGGGAAATTTCCCCCCATATAACCCACAGAAGTCGCTAAAACCCCGGGTAAACGCCGAAATGAGTCCTCGGTTTTCCAAAAACAGCCGGCCCCAAAGGTAGCTTTTTCGCCGCTATTCATTTCCCCTCACATCCTTGGCAAATTCCACCACTGCTTTTGTAATTGTTTCGCTTAAATTAGCATAAACTTTGGCAAAAGGGGGAGCTTTTTCGGTTAATCCTAGAATATCCGCCGTTACTAACACCTGACCATCACAATCCTCCCCCGCACCGATACCAATCGTCGGAATGGTCAATTTATCGGTAATAGTAGCGGCTAAATTGGCGGGAATATGTTCCAAAACCAGGGCAAATACTCCCGCTTTCTCCAAGGCTAAAGCTTCCTCGATTAATCTTTGTGCATCCGATGGAGTTTTTCCCTGCTGACGGTATCCTAAGCGATGCACCGACTGGGGAGTTAATCCGATATGACCCATAACAGGGATGCCTATCTCGGTTAAACGGCTAATAGTCTCGATCATAGCGGGATAACCTCCCTCTAATTTTACCCCTTGCACTCCTGCTTCCTTTAACATCCTTCCTGCCGAGTGAATTGCCTGACTGACACTTTCCTGATAGCTGAGAAAAGGCAAATCACAGACAACTAAAGCTTGTTTTACCCCGCGAGACACGGCCGCCGCGTGGTGAATCATCGCCTCTAGGGTGATCGGTAAAGTGGTAGGATAGCCCAAAGCGGTCATAGCTAAGGAATCACCTACCAAGATAATATCAATTCCCGCCCGATCGAGCAGTCGCGCGATCGGATAATCCCAAGCTGTGAGAGTAACAATCGCGCGTTTTTGCTGCTTCCACTCGATTAATTTGCTGATGGTGACTGCCATTATTTATTCACTGCGGACAGCTTCGAGGATACGGGAAAAATAGAAACGAGTGCTAGTCATACTCGTCCGTTCAATTTTAAAGCCATTTTCGTTGAGAGCGGCGACAATAGTTTTTTCCTTGTGTTGATAGGCACGAGTGGTTTTACTCGGACCGGGGAAAAATTGACCAATTTTCTTGAGAATGGTTAATAAACAGGTTTTAGGGGCAAAACTGAGGATTAAACGGGATTGAGCTAGGGATCCCAGGTGTTTAATCATTCCTAAGGCTTCTTCTGTGGGATAGTGAATAAGAACATCAACACAGATGACTGTGTGATATTGGCCGGTTAATGCTTCTAAATCTTGAACGGCAAAGGTGAGTTTACTGGTATCTGCTAACTCTTTGGCTGCTCTTTCCTTGGCTTCTGTCACCATTTTCTCAGAAATATCACTAGCGAAAATAGTTGCGCCCGCTTTAGCGAGGGGAATACTAAGACTCCCGACTCCACAACCGGCATCACAGATCGAGAGATTAGGCAAATTGTCATCACTTTCTAACCAACCGATAACGGTATCGATCGTCTGTTGATGACCGATGCGAATATCTTTTTGTACTTTGTTAACTTCGCCATCCCCATAAATTCGGCGCCAGCGATCGAATCCTGTAGCGTTAAAATAGTCCTTGACTATGGCTTTATCGTCTAATGTGTTGGTCATAACGAAATCTAAACGAGCGGAGATGGTTATTACTTCATCCTACCGTGAAAGCCAGTTTTCCGACTGAATCATTGGGGGTTGCCGTTAGAACATGAGTATTATTTTATTCCCCCGTGCTGCCAAGCATTGTCAAAGATTTGTAAATTTTTTGACCAAAATCCTTGAGGTAATGCTAGGCTGACCTCAGAAAGAAAACCATAGCTTAATAACGATTCGGATGGGTTTTAAACTTATATGATCGGTTTGAGGCTAAATACATAAAAAAAATTGATTGAGATTCCCTAACCTAGTTCCGTTGTTTCCCAGAGCCTGAATTACTAGAAAAAATTTAACCTTGCTAGGGCTGGAGTCCATAAACAACGGTACTTAGAGACCGAAGTGAACTTAGGAAAATGGTTTCCCAAACCGTGAACATTTTGAGGGTGGGTAATTAACTGACTCATCTCTGATTTTGCCGAACCATCCTGAACAATTAAAGGATGGTTAGACCAGTGGTTGATGATTGAAAAATCTTCGATAAAAAGGCTGGTGGTTAAGCCATTTTTCCGTGATTGTATTAGCTAAAATATCCATTTTTTGGAGGTATTTTTTATGTCTGGACGAGCGAGTTTTCCCATCCCCGGGACTGCCTCAAATGAGGAAACCACGGGGCGATATATTGTTACTTTCCAAGATGGAGCAACCCCAGAAGGAATCGCCGCTCTGCGAGATGTGGCGGGGATATCTGCCTTGCCCGATGCCCGGGATTTTGCCGATTCGGCCATGGACAGTTCAGAGCTAGACGCGGCGGGAGGGGGAACCTTTCCGACTTTGGGGGTGGCAGTGGTTTCTATGGATGACTTAGCCTTGAGCAGTGTCATGAACATAGCGGGGGAAAGTTCGGCAATTTTAGCGATCGAACCCGAACGAATTTACTATGCGATCGAGGAGGGTTTATCCTCGGAATACCTCAAGGGTTATCGCGATGCCGTCAATCATCTTTATGAACAGTGCAAGGCTAAAGAAACGCCGGGAGATAAGGATCTCGCAGCCCTAGCCTTTCGCGATGATGCCCAATCCACTTGGGGATTAAAAGCCACGAAAGTAATCAATTCCCTTGGTCGCAGTGGTCGCGGTATTAATGTGGCTGTATTAGATACAGGTATGGATTTGAAGCATCCCGACTTTTTTGGGCGATCGATCCAAAGTCAGTCTTTTGTACCGGGAGAAGCGGTGCAGGATGGTCACGGTCACGGCACTCACTGTATCGGTACCGCTTGCGGATTCAAAGATGTCAACGGTCGCCGCTACGGGGTCGCCTACGAAGCGACCATTTATGCGGGCAAAGTTCTCAGTAATGCTGGCAGTGGCTCCCAAAGTTGGATTCTCGCTGGCATGGAATGGGCGATCGCGAGTCGCTGTGCGGTGATTTCTATGTCCTTAGGCAATACAGTTCCGACCCCCTCCACTGCCTACGAAACTATCGGTCGTCGCGCTCTGCAAAATGGTTGTTTGATTATTGCGGCGGCCGGCAATCACCGGCCTGGCACTGTGGGTCAACCGGCTAATAGTCCCTCAATTATGGCCGTAGCGGCGATCGATAGTAATCTGCGATTAGCCTCTTTCTCCTCTGGTTCTGGTAGTGCCCAAGGTGCTAACGTCGATATCGCTGGCCCCGGGGTGGCAATCTATTCTTCCGTACCGATGCCCCGACGTTACGACGTTTTTAACGGCACTAGCATGGCTACCCCCCATGTGGCCGGGATTGCTGCTCTCCACGCTCAAGCTTCGGGAGTGCGCGGGGCGCAACTCTGGAAGTTACTCACCTCGAAAGCCTTGCGACTGTCTATTCCCACCGTTGATGTGGGCAGTGGACTAGCCCAATCTCCTTAGCCTTCAGGGGTCAGTATTCAGGAATTAGGAGTCAGGAGTTAGGAGTTAGGAGTTAGGAGATTATTTTTATTTATTCTCCCATCTCCCCTGCTCCCCCCTCCTGACTCCCGCTCATCTTTTTACTTTCATTAATAGCCATGGAACAGATTATCGTGACGATCGATGAACAGCATTTAGCCGATATTCAGACAGTGGCCAATAATTTACAATTTCTGGGTATGACAGTAGATAATATATTATCGGTTTCCGGCATTATTACCGGTTCAGCCCGTCGATCGCTGATCCCCTCTTTAAAGGCAGTGCCGGGGGTTCTCGATGTGGAGGAAGATAAAGAAATGCGGGCGATTTGACATCCTCGCCGCCGTAAAACGGACGGCGATTCCTCACCACGCCACTTTTTTAGGGTGGTCGCGTCAATGGGGTTGACGCAGATAGC
>MTBT01000214.1:8940-21122 GCA_002282935.1 Microcystis sp. LSC13-02
AAGGTTCAGTTTTTAGCTTGGTTATCGCTTTTTCCATTGTAGCTTAAAGCCGTCCTCAAAGGACGGGGTTTTAACCCAAATTTTCGATAAGCTGTTGACTATCTAATTATACTAAATCCAGTTATTAAAGACTGATTATCTATTCCTCCTTTTGCATGAGTGCCTCTTGCATGAGTGCCTATCCTCATAAGTAGCCTATACTCAACAGATTTAGTATTAATACTATTGACTGAAAACGCAAATCCGATCACTGATCACTGACTCCTGACCGCGAAGGAGAGGATCTGGATCGATTGCAAGTCTGTGGAAAAGCTTAATTTGTTTTCCGCTTCACCGTTAGTTAACCTAAAGTGAATATCATGTAATCGTCCCAAGATTCGGTCAATAAGGGTTCCATGTCAATTATTACCCATAGAACTAAGATCGTAGCCACGATCGGCCCTGCCAGTAATTCGCCGGAAGTCCTTAAGGAGATGATCGGTGCGGGGATGAATGTAGCGCGGCTAAACTTTTCCCACGGTAGCTACGAAGATCATGCGAGAGTTGTTAGCCTTTTACGGCAAATTTCTCAAGAATTAGACAATCCGATCACTCTCCTGCAAGATTTACAAGGTCCGAAAATTCGCGTTGGTAATCTCCCCAATGGTTCCATTACCATCAACAACGGCGATTATCTCACCCTTGTACCCATGGATGAGTATCAGGGAGAACCGAACACCGTTGCGATCGATTATCCCTATCTGGCCGAGGAGGCACAGCTAGGTGAGCAAATTCTCCTTGATGACGGTTTATTAGAGCTAAAAATCGTTGAAATTAACGGAAAAGACCTAAAATGTCAAGTGTTGGAGGGAGGAATTCTCAAAAGTCGCAAGGGAGTCAATCTACCCCATCTCAATTTGCGCTTACCTTCCATGACCGAAAAAGACAAACAAGACCTAGAATTTGGTCTTTCTCAGGGGGTTGATTGGGTTTCCCTGAGTTTTGTTCGTAAAGGAGAAGATATCAAGGCGATTAAAGCATTTTTAGCCGAGAGAAATCATGCGGATGTGCCAGTGATAGCTAAAATTGAAAAACCGCAAGCGATCGAAAATTTGGAGTCAATTATCGAGGAATGTGACGGAATTATGGTGGCCCGGGGTGATTTGGGGGTAGAATTAAGTCCCGAAAAAGTCCCCATGTTGCAAAAACGCATTATCAAACTCTGCAACATGAAAACTATTCCCGTCATCACTGCCACCCAGATGTTAGAAAGCATGATTCACAATCCCCGACCGACTCGGGCCGAGGCTAGTGATGTGGCTAATGCGATTATCGATGGAACCGATGCGGTGATGTTATCGGGGGAATCAGCAGTGGGAGATTTTCCCGTCAAAGCAGTGGCTATGTTGGCCAAAATCGCCCATGATGTGGAAGCGGATGTGAAGTTTGATAATGTTCCCCCCAATCAGTCCGATGAAACTCACGCTCTCAGTGAGGCTTTAGTGGCGATCGATCAAACCCTTGATCTCCGTTATATTGTCACTTTTACCACTTCTGGCTACACTTCGCTACTGGCTTCTAAGGAACGTCCCTCGGTTCCCGTCATTGCCATGACTCCCAACCAACGAGTCTATCACCGTCTCAATCTAGTCTGGGGTGTGATCCCGATTCTTCTTGACCATCAGGTGTCTGTCTTTGAGGATGTGTTAAAGCAAACGGAATCAATTCTGCTTCAGAAAAATCTAGCGCAATCGGGCGATAAAATCCTGATTATGGCGGGAATTCCCATGCAGAAAACTAAAGGCACTAATTTCCTCAAAATTCACACGATTTCGTAAGTTCTAGGAGTCGGGAGTCAGGGGACAGGAGATAGGAGACAGGAGACGGGAGATAGGAGATAGGAGATTATTTCTATTTATTCTCCCCACACCCCACACCCCACACCCCACTTCCCCCCGCAACGCGTACGAAGTGGTCTCCCCCACTTCCCCATCTCCCCATTCCCCACTTCCCCATTCCCCAAGAAAACCCATGTCAAAACTTGTATTAATTCGTCACGGCCAAAGTCTTTGGAATGCGGCCAATAAATTCACTGGATGGGTCGATGTTCCCTTGAGTGAACGCGGTCGTGCTGAAGCCATGATCGCTGCCTGTAAACTGAAAGAGGCCAATATCACCATCGATGTCTGTTTTACCAGTCTCCTAATTCGCACTATGGAAACGGCAATAATTTGTCTGACTGAGTGTGATGAAATTCGCGCCGGTAAAATCCCTATTTTTAAACACGATAGTGATGATCCTGATTGGCACGGCTGGGATCGGTACGATGGTGATCCCAGTCAGGAAATTCCGATTTTTCCCAGTCAGTCCATCGACGAGCGCTATTATGGTGATTTACAGGGTTTGAATAAAGCCGAAACTGCCGCTAAATTCGGAGAGGCACAGGTTAAGGAATGGCGTAGATCCTATTTTACCCGTCCTCCAGGAGGTGAAAGTTTAGAGGACACCGTCGCCCGGGTTGCACCCTTTTTTCAGAGTCGTATTCTCTCCCATATCCGACAGGGTGATAATGTCTTGGTGGCAGCCCACGGTAATTCCTTGCGGGCAATGATTATGACCTTAGAAAATCTTAGCCCAGAAGAAGTCCCCGGTTTGGAGTTAATCACGGGAGTTCCAATTGTCTATGATCTCGATAAGATGGGAAAAATTATTAGTAAGCAAATTCTGCCCTGATTTTTCCGTCTTCTTCCAAGCGCGCGAGGTCATTTTATGTTAAGTGGGTAGATGTTAAAAATTGTCAGACACCCCCCTTATTAAGGGGAAATTAAGGGGGGATTAAGGCGGGAGCCATCTTCAATTTAATTATAACCAGCTACTTATCCCCACACCCCACACCCCACGAAAAACTTTTTGCCGCAAACCCTAGATACAGATTTCGGGCGGTGGATTGGTTGTGATAGAGGTATAAATAGGGTCTGCTGAATAAATCTAAAAACCTTGTTGGGTAAGACTTTTAGACTTTTTGTCAATCAAAAAGTACCAGGCCTGGGAGTGATCAGAAACCCATCCCCCATCCCCCATCCCCCAACCCCCAACCCCCAACCCCCACCGAAAAACTTTTTCAGCAGACCCTAAATATCGATCGCTTGCTATCAATCTTGATGAAAAGACGATATTTTCGGGCTTTTATCGGCTCAATTGCCCTTAGTTGCTTATTATCTCTAGGCATAAACCTTTTTTCATCTACTATCACCACCGCGCAAACCCAGACAATTCTAGTTTCTGCCGCCGCTAGTCTCAAAGATGCCCTAGAAGAAATCAAGCCGGGGTTTGAAAAAGCCCATGGCAACATTAAAGTTAACTATAACTTTGGTGCGTCGGGGGCTTTGCAACAGCAAATTACACAAGGTGCGCCGGCCGATGTTTTCCTCTCGGCCGCGACTAAGCAAATGGACGCTTTAGCAAAAGCTGATTTGATCGATAGAAGTACCAGAAGAAACCTGCTCACTAATCGCCTAGTTTTAATCGTTCCCAAGAATTACACCCTAAAAATTAGCGATTTTCGTTCCCTGACTAACAGTAATGTCAAAAGAATTGCCGTGGGTGAACCGCGCAGCGTTCCCGTCGGTCAGTACAGCGAAGAAGTTCTGAAAAATCTCGGCATTTTAGAGCAAATAAGACCAAAACTGGTCTTTGCTAACTCTGTCCGTAATGTTCTCGCCGCCGTAGAGACTGGTAACGCCGATGCTGGCATTGTTTACATCACCGATGCCAAAATTTCCGACCGGATAAAAGTAGTGGCTACGGCTGCCAATAATCTCCATTCCCCGATTATTTACCCGATAGCTGTAATCAAAGCTAGTAAAAACCCGCAAGCTGCCAAGACTTTCGCCCAATATCTCACCAGGACAGCCGCTAAAAACATTTTTGAAAAATTCGGCTTCGGAATAGCCAGATAAACAATGCCAGACTTTTCCCCCCTATGGATATCCCTGAAAACCGCCACCATTGCCCTGATAATCATCTTTTTTCTCGGTATTGCCGCCGCTTATTGGATGTTGGGCTATCGCGGACGGTGGAAATCCCTAATCGAGGGAGTTTTCATCGCGCCCTTAATCTTGCCCCCGACGGTGCTAGGCTTCATTTTACTGCTCCTATTCGGCAAAAACGGACTATTAGGACAGTTATTAGACTTATTTAATTTTCGCATCGTTTTTACTTGGTATGCCGCCGTTATCACCGCGACGGTGGTAGCTTTTCCCCTGATGTACAAAACCACCCTCGGCGCTTTTGAACAGGTGGATGCCAATCTTTTACAGGTTGCCCGCACTTTAGGGGCATCGGAAGGGAAAATATTCTGGCGCGTACTTTTGCCCCTCTCCTTCCCCGGAGTATTAGCAGGATTAACCCTAGCTTTTGCCCGCGCTTTGGGGGAATTTGGGGCGACTTTGATGTTAGCGGGTAATATTCCGGGGCAAACTCAAACTATCCCGATGGCGATTTTCTTTGCTGTGGAAGCAGGAGCGATGACCGAGGCTTGGATATGGGTGTTTATCATCATATTAATCTCCCTATCGGGAATTATCGCCGTTAATCTCTGGCAAAGTCAACGCAAACAGCAATTAGGACGACCGGGAGAAAGCAAACCTAACGAGATGGAAGACTGGCTGCAACCCTGGGAGGGTCGCGATTTTGCCCTTTTAGAAGCTGAAAATCCCCATTATAGAGATAACATAGGCTTATTTGTCGATATAGAGAAATATTTACCCGGTTTTAACCTATCGGTAACTTTTAACTGCCAAAATCAGCCCCTAGGACTATTAGGAGCTTCGGGGTCGGGAAAAAGCCTGATTTTGCGATCGCTGGCTGGTGTGGAAACGCCCTCAAGGGGTCGTATTGTCTTAAATGGGCGCATTCTCTTCGATTCCGAAAAGAGAATTAATCTCCCCAGTCGTCAGCGTCGTATCGGTTTTGTGGTGCAGAATTATGCCCTTTTTCCCCATCTCACCGTGGCAGAAAATATCGCTTTTGGTCTCTCGCAAAAGTTACCCACAAAAATTATCCGTCAGCAGATTGCCAACCAATTAGAATTAGTGCAGTTACTTGGCATGGAAAACCGTTATCCCCATCAATTATCGGGGGGACAACAGCAACGGGTCGCCATCGCTCGCGCTTTAGCTAGTCGTCCGGAAGCTTTATTATTAGATGAGCCTTTTTCTGCCCTTGATACCCATCTACGCGCTCAATTAGAACGTCAGATGATCAAAACTTTAAGTAATTACGATGGCGTGACAATTTTTGTTACCCATAATATGGATGAAGCCTATCGAATATGCGAGAATTTATTAGTTATGGAAAAAGGGCGGGCAATTGCTAATAATTCTAAACAGAAAATTTTTGAGCGACCAGATAGTGTTAGTTTGGCAAAAATTACGGGCTGTAAGAATTTTTCCCGTGCTGTAATCATTAATAATCAACAATTGGAAGCCATTGATTGGGATGTTAAATTACACACTGTTTCCAGGATTCCCGACTATTTAGCTCATACGGGAATTCGCGCCCATCAAATTATTTTTGGTCGAGATTTAAGCGATATTAATACTTTTCCCTGTTGGTTAGCTGATGCCATTGAAGGACCCCATCGGGTGACTCTCTATCTGAAACTTAATCAACCCTCCAACCACGACCGTGATTTTCAGATCCAAGCAGAGTTATATAAGGATAAATGGTTAGAAATTAAGGAGCAAGCTTTGCCTTGGACTGTTACTTTATCTCCCCAGCGTTTATTATTATTAAAGTAATGGGTTAATTTTTATCAAGTGCTGACAGATATAGAGCTTCTAAAATCCAAGACCATCCCGTTAAATACCCGCTCGTGTCATTAGTTAGTGAAAAAGTTTTATCTGGAGTTATAAAATCATGACTGAAAAGGAATCTTGTGATTGGATAATGCGAGTGGATTTACACTTACCCACTCCTGATGAAATGCTGGATAAAATGTTAGAAATAGCAGCAGCGATTGCGTGGGTTAATTACCGAGTGGAGGGGCCAGGTTGTCTGTGGCTGATGGTCAATTCTTGCTGTGAACCTAAATTCATGTATCTACCAGATATCAAGTTAAGGCGAATTGCCGAAAGAGCGCATCCAGAGGTAGATATTTACGATCCAATTAACGAACTCCTGCTGTTAGTTAGTCCCAATTGGGAAATATTTCCGGGGGAATTAGTGGGAGATAATGAAACACATTTTTACTACCGAATTAACGTCAAAGAACGAGTAGGAAAATCCTGTGAAGATTGCTGGGAGGTTTGGGGAGAAAAGTTGGGAGAAGTTGGTCGAGAAGGAATGGTAAAAGTAGTGGAAGATGTCTAAAGTGTCGATTGAGTAATTGATTGCTCACCACAGAGACCCAGAGGACACAGAGTTTTTTGAGTAATTTTTCTGATTAATGAATTAGTGTTATATTGGTAGTTAGGATATGGGAAAAAGGCAAGGAAGTGGTAAGGAGAATGAAGTCTATTCACTGGAAAAAGCAGCAGTTATTGATGATTTTTGTCCTGGCGCTGGCAATTTCAGTCGCGTGGGGGACAATTTTGCCTGTTTCTACTCAAAAGCCTCCTGCGTCTAATCCCTGTAACCAACTTAGGGGAGATATTCAAAATCGGGCAAAACAAGATGCAAAAGCTGACCGGTGGAATTTTTTCAATACTGATAAGAAGAAAAAGACGATTGGTGATATTTTAAATTTGTATAAAGAGGCAAATTCTAAAGCTTCTTGTTTTCCACAGGCTCAATTATGGGATATCTATGAACAACAATATGATGTTAATAAATATCCTGACTGGATACCTGTGCTTGCTATTCTTGTTTTCGGTGGTATTTTGGGGACTGTTATTAGTGATACCTTAAAAAAATGGCTCAATCAGTCTTTAGAAGTGATTAATAAATGGATTTATAAAACCTTCGCTGGAACGCCATTATTTGAAAATATTGCTCTCAAAAAGTATCGACAGGCATTAATTGATAAATATCAAAAACTTAATATACCTTTTCGTCCTCATCGTCCCCTAGAAATGCGGGAGATTTATGTTTCTTTAAAAGCTTTTCAAGCGAGCGATCGCTCTTTGATTGAAGCAGAAAATGCGGTGCAAAAATACCGCCGCTTAGTGGTTAAAGGTGCGCCTGGTTCGGGGAAGTCGATGTTATTAAAATATCTAGCACTTTTATATTCAGAAGGAAGATTCAAAAATTTATTAGATCGTCCTGTACCAATTTTACTAGAATTGAACCGCCTCAATGAGGCTAATTTGACAGTAGAAAAGTTAGAACAACAGTTAGTAGAAGCTTGCGATCGCCATAATTTTCCCAAAGCTAATCGCTTCGTCTCTCAAAGTTTAAAAGACGGACGTTTGCTGCTGCTTTTAGATGGGTTAGATGAGGTTAGTAGTGGCGTTCGCGCTCATGTTGTTCGGTGTCTTAAGGACTTTTTAGAACTAGAAAAGTATAAAAAATGTCGGGTAATTATTAGCTGTCGGACGGCCGTTTATAATAATGAGTTTGTCGATATTACCGAAGAAACTTTAGAGATTGACGAATTTAGCGACCAACAAATGCGCCGCTTTTTGCAAGCTTGGAAGTCGCAAATGCCGCCAGATAAGTCAGTCGAGCAATTGATTCAAAACTTGCGAGCTAAACCGAAAATTATGCCACTGGCGCGGAATCCCCTACTATTAACAATCATCGCCTATCTCTATACCGATACTCCCTTCGTTTTACCTCATTCGCGGGCCGAATTTTACACTAAAGCTACTGATGTTTTATTAGAATTGCGCGATCAAGAAAGAAATATCCCTAATCAATATAGTGGTGTCAACAAGCGGCGAGTTCTGCAACATTTAGCACTCTATGCTCAGGATAGCGCTAATCGACAACAGCAAGATCGCCGCAGTCTTCTTGATTCCGAAGTATGGGAACAAGTTAAACAAGTCTTACCTTCATTAAACCTAGAGCCTAAAGAGGCTAATTCTATCGTTGATGAAATCGTCAAACGCAGTGGAATATTGCTTCGCATTGATGGTGGGGAGCGTTATTATTTTCCCCATCTCACTCTACAAGAATATTTCGTAGCAGCAGCTTTAAGAGACAGACAAGATGAATTAATTCAAAAATGGCAAAATGCTCCTAGCGACTGGCTAGAAATTGTTAAGTTATGGTGTGGATTGGCAAACAATAGTACGGATTTAATTGCGGCGGTATATCAACAAGATCCACTGACAGCATTTGAATGTCTAGCAGGTGATCAAGAAGTAAAACCAGAAGTTGCTCAGGAGATTATAGATTATTTTAAGACACAATTGAGAACCGATGAAGGAATTTGTAATGCTTTTGGCTCAGTAGCGGCTGATTTTCGTCCTAGAGGGAAAGAATTATTTGATTTTTTAGTTGATAGTTTAGATAATTCAGCCAGCCAAAAAGCAGCGGCTAAAGCCTTATCTGCCACTAATTTGCCTCAGGCAGTAGAACAATTAGTTATTTACTATGATCCCAATCAACCCCATTTTATAGAAGTGCGAGAAGCCTTAATCAGAATGGGAGGTTTAGCAGTTAATCAACTAGAATCTTTAGCTCGAAAAGGCTCTATAGAAGCAATGGATGACCTAGTTAAAATTGCCATACCAGAAGCGGCTGAGGCACTTGAAAGATTGCAGGAAGATCCGAACTTAAGCGGAAAAGTAAGTTATCGACTTGCAGCACTTTTGAAGCAGTTAGAAGATAGTCAAGCTGAACGCAATCGCACACCATCCTGAAGGAAAACTAATGCTATTCAGATTCATTCGCCGACTAAAAAATCGAGCCGTCAAACAAAAGCGGAAACCACAAGAGGTAATTGAGACGGACTTAAGTTGGATTTGGCAACCTTTTGAAAATTCAAGCAATTTGCAGTTCTCTGCTAGTGTCAAGAAAATTGCTGCTGCCATTATTGAAAGCTCTGCTGATGATATTCCCACAATCACTTTTGAACTCGATCCTCGGTTAGTCATTCCTTTATGTGCGATTCAGTTACAAAATGAAATTGATCTGACTCAGTTAAGTTCTTTTAAAAATGAATTGGAATCAGTTTCAATTGAAAATTTAGCTGCTAAAATAGAGTTTGTTGATCGAGTTTTAAATAAAATCACTCCAAAGCAGCGTTGGTTATATTTATTTAATAGTCTGACACCTGAATTACAATTTACATTATTGTCTTGCTTAATCGACTACCGCCGCCCCACAAGAAACGACTGGCGCAATCTTTTTAAAAAAATAGAATACGAGTTTAAAAAAGGCGGAGAATATCTAATTGTTTTAACTGTTGTCTTCTTGCTTTCTCTTGGATCTGTAATTGAAATATTCGCTATCATGTACAGTCAGCCAAAAAGTTGGGTTAATGGCTTGATGGCAATCACAATTGCTGTTGTGCTGTCTTTTTTGATAGTTTTATGGCGAGAAATTATAACCGAAGAAGATAAATCAGAGCCAACTTTATTGATGAAATTGGGCTTACTGGGACCCTGGACGTTTTACAGGGAATGGCAACGGCTACTCAGAAAAAACCTAGTTTGGGAAGGAATAACAGCTTTGTTTGATAATCCTGTTAGGACTAGGGCTGGGGCTGTGGTTGTGACGAATGTGGCTATGGTTGTGATGGGTGTGGCTGTGGTTTTCGCTGGGGCTGTAGATTGGGCTACGGCTGTGGTTTGGGTTTGGGTTGTGGCTGTATTGGGGATGGGTAATATTGTGCTTGTGATTGGGGATTGGGATCACGATTGGGATCAGTATCAGTATTCGGATTGGCATTGGGATCGGTATTGGGAGCGCGTTTGGATAACTATGCTTGGGACTGCGGTCTTGGCTATGCTTGTGGCTTTGGAATGGGCTGGAGTGGCTATGGCTGTGGCTTGGGCTGGGGCTGCGGCTATTGGCTTTGGTTTGGGGATTTGGTATCGGGCTAAAGAAAAAACAGATTGGCTATGGGTGCGATTCTTGTCGGTTTTAGCTTTTCCTTGGTTTTGTTGGTTTCCCATTGTATTTGGGTTTACCTCTTTTGCCCTGTATCATCGCCTATCTTGGGAATGGCAATCAATATCCCTATTTTGGCTAGTTATCTTCGGATTTTGTACTGTCCTTTGGGTGCGAGGTAAAAAATTAGAAGAAAAAGCCCGCAACCCCCTCAGAGGTATTTTAGAGGGCTACATTCCGCACTTCAGAAGGAGGTTCAAGTTATTGAAATAGTTTCAAAAGCCAACAAAAAAACTCAGTTGTATGGTACGGAGTTAATCGTAGCTGATAGATGGTTCCCCAGTAGCAAAATCTGTTCCAATTGTGGATACAAAAAAGAGTCTCTATCTTTATCCGAAAGAGTTTTTGATTGTGAACAATGCTCTTTTGTTTGTGATTGAGACTTGAACGCTAGTCTCAATCTAGCTTCTTTGGCGGTGAGTTCCACCGTGTCAGCCCGGGGAGTAGATAGTGCCGACACTACTACCTTGAAGCAGGAAATTAGCTTCAAATTTGCTCATGAGTAGATTTGAGTAAGTTTAATAGAACGGCAAACTTTGATCAGGGATGACTGAATAGGCCGCAAGCTTGTTAGAGTATTGAGAGTAATTTTGAGCGAGCGATGATACTACAGCCTTTCCTTTCTTCCGCTTGGAGTTTTAACATTCCCCTGTTAGCCGCAGCAGCTACAGCCGAAACTGCCGATAGTGCCTTAGTTTTAGCCTGCGTGCTGCTGAGTTTGACCGTTATTTATTTCGCCTGTAAACTGGGGGGAGAAATATGCGTCCGATTGAACTTGCCTCCCGTGTTAGGAGAATTAGTCGGTGGCGTGATTATCGGGGTTTCTGCCCTAAAATTACTGGTTTTTCCGGAAGGAGGAGCGGGATTCGAGGATTCTCTCCTAATTCACTTCCTACAATCCACTTCCCCCCTCACCCCGGAGCAATCTCCCGCCGTTTTTAGTGCTGCCAGTGAGGTGATTTCCGTCCTCTCGGAATTGGGGGTAATTATCCTACTGTTCGAGATCGGTTTAGAGTCAGACTTGCAGGAATTAATTCGCGTCGGTCCGCAGGCAGCCGTCGTCGCAGTGGTGGGAGTTGCGGTTCCCTTTTTGGTGGGTACTTTGGGTTTAATCTATATCTTTCATCTGGCCACCATTCCCGCTATTTTTGCCGGGGCAGCTTTAACCGCTACCAGTATCGGCATTACCGCCAAGGTTTTAGCCGAAATAGGGCAGTTATCGGCCAAAGAAGGTCAAATTATCATCGGGGCAGCGGTTCTCGATGATATTCTCGGTATTATCATCCTCGCTGTCGTTGCTTCTTTGGTGAAGACCGGAGAAGTGCAGATTAGCAAAGTAATTTATCTAGTTATTAGTTCCAGCGCTTTTGTGGTGGGGGCGATCCTGATCGGTCGTTTTTTAAGCCCCTTTTACGTTCAATTAGTTAATAGCATGAAAACTAGAGGACAATTGCTCTTAGTTTCCCTGATTTTCGCCTTTATTCTTGCCTATATTGCCCAAGTTATCCAATTAGAAGCGATTCTCGGTTCCTTTGCCGCGGGCCTGGTCCTAGGGGAAACGGAAAAGCGATCGGAATTGGCAGAACAAGTGTTCCCGATCGCCGATTTATTTGTACCGATATTTTTCGTCTGTGTGGGGGCAAAAACCGATTTAAGTGTCCTTAATCCCGCTATTCCCACCAATCGAGAAGGATTAGTCTTGGCCGCTTTCCTAATTGTCGTCGCTATTTTTGGTAAAGTGGTGACGGGGTTAGCAGTTTTCAGTAAGGAAAAACTCAATCGCTTGGCGATCGGAGTTGGCATGATTCCCCGGGGTGAAGTGGGTTTAGTCTTTGCCGGAGTCGGGGCTGCTAGTGGCGCTTTATCCCCCGCTGCCGATGCGGCCATTATTATGATGGTGATCTTGACTACCTTTATCGCTCCGCCCCTGTTAAGGTTAGTATTTAAAGAACCTACCGCCAGCCCTCAATCAGTGAGCAGTGAGCAGTGAGCAGTTACCAGTGGCAGTGTTAAGTTACCAGTAGCAGTGTTAAGTGGCACTAACAGTGCCGTCTTTTCATCGAAAATTTTGGGTCTGAAACCCCGTCGTTCTACGACGGCTTTACCGTTAAATACTAGCGCATTTACCAAATATATGCTAAAAT
>MTBT01000215.1 GCA_002282935.1 Microcystis sp. LSC13-02
CTATCTGCGTCAACCCCGTTGACGCGACCACCCTAAAAAAGTGGCGTGGTGAGGAATCGCCGTCCGTTTTACGGCGGCGAGGATGTCAAATCATCTTACCGCCCTCGGTTATCCCGGACTGACCGAGGGGGATGGCTGGGTGAAGGGAATTTTATTGACTTTTAACGCAGATTATGATATTGGGCTTTTGGATGGTTTGGAAGATTATCAACCTGGCAGATATCCAGAAGAAAACGAGTATCAGCGTCGCAGAATTCCTATTTATAATCTAGAGCGAGAATTGATCGGCGAAGCTTGGGGATATATGATGACACCAGCAAAAATAGCTTTTCATGGCGGTATTTGGCTGCCTTCCGGTTGGTGGACCAGTAGCGATCGAGAATAGGGATGAGGAGGCCGATTCTGTTAAGATATACAAATTAAAAGCTTAATCGTGAAAAAATTATGTATCTAATCCTAGAAGTGGCCAGTGGCAAATTCCCCGTTTATTTTGTAGCAGTTTATGTGGTCGGTTTTCTCGCTGCTGTCACCATCGGTTCGATCGCTTGGTACAATTCTAAACGCCCGGTCGGTTGGGAAGATGCCCAAAGACCCGATATTATCCCCGAAGTGAAGACAGAGGTGGATTCTGATTCTCAATCCTAGAAAAAGGCAGTGATCAGTTATTTTAGCCGTCAGCTTTTTCTCCCTTCTCAACAGTTATAAGGTTGGTTAGGATTGACCATTGCCTTGGCACAAGGGACTAAAGACCTTGTTAGTCGGTGATTTCAGGCATTTGGCTCCCTATTTGCTGCCTAAACGTTTACACACTTATGAGAAACGCTATCAATCAACCAAGTTCGATCGCAAATCGCTATCATAGAATATTGGGTCTTTAATTTTCGCCCTCTCCTCCCTTTATGAAACTGCCTGTCGTCGCTATTATCGCTATTATATTTAGGGTTTGCTGAAAAAATCTAAAAACCTTGTTGGGTAAGACTTTTAGACTTTTTGTCAATCAACAAGTACCAGGCATGGGAGTGATCAGGGGGAAAATTGAGGTACTTTTTCCCTGAAAATTAGGTAATTGGCCACCTCAAAACCGGTAAAACCCAAAAACTTTTTCAGCATACCCTATTTAGTTGACAAGAGGCTCCGAATACGATAGTATTCAACTATGAAACAACAAATTATCGACTTATTTTCTGGTGCGGGCGGATTGACCACGGGATTTCATTTAGCTGGGTTTGAATCTATCTGTGCAATTGATGTAAATGCGAAAGCATTAGCAACCTATCAACATAATTATCCTAAAACACGCACTTTTCAGGAAGACATCCGCAAAGTTAATCCATCAGAACTGCGCTTATACTTAGGTTTACAAAGAGAAGAACTAACTGCCATGATTGGGGGGCCACCCTGTCAAGGATTTTCACGAAATATCCCGGCTGGGTATCGCTATCTTAATGATTCTCGCAATCATTTATATAAGTCTTTCTTAGAATTTGTTCAAGAGTTTCGTCCTCTTCATGTAGTCATGGAAAATGTTCCTGAAATTTTGAAAGCTTATGGCGGTATCATCAGAGATGAAATTGTAGCACAGTTAGAATCTTGGGGTTATCAAGTAGTTACTACCTCCCTAAACGCCGCTTATTATGGAGTGCCACAAACTCGCTCAAGAGCCTTTTTTTTAGCTAGTCTAGAGCGTTTACCCTCCCTTCCCCAAGCAACTCATTCTGGTGATATCAGAAGTGATTATAAAGCTGTAAAATCTTGGAGACAGCTTACTTTACTAGAACCAAATATTGCCCCAGTTACTACTGTTAAAGATGCCATTAGTGATTTACCTACTTTAGAAGCAGGACAAGCTTATGATCACGAAATTTATACTAGGGAACCCGAGACCATATATCAACAGAAGATGCGTGAGCAAAGTCAAAAAATTGTTAATCATATTGCCCGTGCTTTAACACCAATTCAAATGTCAAGAGTGCAAATTTTGGCGGAAGGACAAGATGCGAGAGATTTACCTGCTGAATTAGCACCGAAAAAACACTATAGCGGGGCCTATGGTCGACTTTCTTGGGATAAACCAGCAAGAACAATTACAAGGTGGTTTTTTCATCCCGGTTCTGGCAGATTTTTTCATCCGACCCAGAATCGGACAATCACAATTCGTGAAGCAGCAAGATTACATTCTTATCCCGATCATTTTCACTTTTTAGGGACTTATACTGATATGGCCTCTCAAATTGGAGAATCTGTGCCACCACTGTTAGGCAAAGTGGTAGCAGACTCTATGGGACAAAATCTTGAGTATTAGTTTGGGTTTGTAGCGCTGCAAAAATTGTCTCCACATATCGGTCTATTGTCAGACGAGTTCTCTCAATTCTCAGACGAATAGCGGCAGCGGGGATTGTTCTGCTTCTAAACAACTGTTTCTGATTTTTGTACCAAACTAACTGAGTTTTGCCAGCGATGCTTCCCTGTAAACCTGCCCCTACTCCCCCAGTTTTTTTATCTATTGCCCATGCCCAAGAAAAAACATTAGGATCAAGAGGATTAAGGGGGTATTCACAGTAAACATATTCATTGCCCTCTCGGTTTTTTAGCAATATTCCCTCATAGCTGTTGATGACATTTTGAGCAGTTTGACTGGAGCGAATCTTCTCGTTCCAGTGTTGAATAATAGCGGTTCCCAGTTGTGCGGGGGAAGATTGCAGATTCAAAGAGGGAACCCCAAGTTGAATGGCTTTTTTGATAATATCTGCTCGTTGAATTACGAACAAAAAGGTATTATCTGTAGTTAAACTATTCAGTTGTAGAGATTTTAGCGACCAACCACGGGCAGTTTTACTGTCCACTGCATCGTAGAGTAGTTTGCTTCTGCCTAGGGCAGGATCCGATAAAGAAATATTCTTGACATAATGAAAAATTGCTTCCCAGCTATAATCCTCGATCGAGCCAATCAATGGTGAGGCAATTGCGGCTAGAATGGCCTGCTTTAGTCTTTTAGTCTCGTCGTTCGTTAACACTTAAGGATTCCTCTACGGAATACAAAAATTCACTCATCCTCAGACCTAAAGCATTAGTAATATGACTAAGCACTCTCACTGATGGACTTTTTAATCCTCGCTCTAGTTGACTGATGTAAGTTCTATGCAGACCTGTTATTTCCGCCAAATACTCTTGCGACCACCCTTTTTCTTGGCGACAACGCTGTAGCTCTCGTCCTAAAATTTGCTCTAGTTGACCAGATTGCATAGGCAGAATTCTAGTCTTTTATACACCAAAGTTCTACAGACTAAAGTATTCAATGTCTCAGTGCCGAACAGAAACGCTGTCAATCAACCAAGTTCGATCGCAAATCGCTATGATAGAATATTGGGTCTTTAATTTTCGCCCTCTCCTCCCTTTATGAAACTGCCTGTCGTCGCTATTATCGGTCGTCCCAATGTGGGCAAATCCACCCTCGTCAATCGTATCGCTGGAGATCAACAGGCGATCGTTTTCGATCAACCCGGGATTACCAGAGATCGCACCTATCAACCAGCTTTCTGGTGCGATCGAGATTTTCAAATTGTCGATACAGGGGGGCTAGTTTTTAACGATGACAGCGAATTTCTCCCTTTAATCCGCGAACAGGCTTTAATCGCCCTAGCAGAGGCAAGTGTGGCGATTTTTGTCGTCGATGGGCAAGGGGGAATTACCGCCGGCGATCGAGAAATTGCCGCTTGGTTACGACAGCAAAATGTACCGATACTTTTGGCCGTCAATAAATGTGAATCGGTGGAACAGGGTATCCTGCAAGCGACGGAATTCTGGGAATTAGCCATCGGTGAACCCTTCCCCATCTCGGCCATTCACGGCTCTGGTACAGGAGAACTACTCGATGCGGTGATTAAATATTTGCCACCCGCGGCGGAAATTCCCGAAAATGAAGAAATTAAAGTGGCAATTATCGGTCGTCCTAACGTGGGTAAATCCAGTCTCCTCAATGCTTTAACCGGACAACAACGGGCGATCGTTAGTCCGATTTCGGGAACCACCAGAGACTCGATCGATACTTTAATTGAACGAGAAGGACAGGTTTATCGGTTAATTGACACCGCTGGCATTCGCCGTAAGAAGAATGTGGACTATGGAGCCGAATTTTTCAGTATTAACCGTGCTTTTAAGGCAATTCGCCGGTCTGATGTGGTACTATTCGTCATCGATGTGCTAGATGGTGTCACCGAACAGGATTTAAAATTGGCAGGACGAATCATTGAAGAAGGGCGCGCGGTGGTGCTAGTAGTCAATAAATGGGATGCGGTGGAGAAAGACACCTACACTATCAATACTTATACCAAAATGCTCCAAGATCGGCTGTATTTTATGGATTGGGCAGAAATGATCTTTGTCAGTGCCATGACGGGGCAAAGAGTCACCAAAATCCTCGAATTAGTCGATATTGCCGCCGAATCTCACCGTCGTCGCGTCAGTACCTCGGTAATCAACGATGTGATCGAAGATGCGGTGAAGTGGCACAATCCCCCCACCACCAGGGGTGGAAAACAGGGGAAACTATACTATGGCACGCAAGTATCGAGTCACCCCCCCACGATCGCCCTTTTTGTTAACGATCCCCAGCGCTTTAATGATAACTATCGCCGTTACATCGAAGGGCAATTCCGGCAACAGTTAGGCTTTAAAGGAACCCCGATCCGCTTAATCTGGCGCGGCAAACCGGCGCGAGAAGTGGAAAAAACGGTTAATAGAGCCACCAAGGTCTAATTTATGGATTTATTGCGAAGTTTGCCCATCGGTCTTTATCTCGATCAACCGATTACCCGACTACATCAACTAGATGCCAGGGTAAAATTTATCTGGTTAATGACTTTTTTAGCAGCACCTTTATTAGCTAATGCTTGGTGGCGTTTAGCTTTGGTGGGATTGTTAATGTTGTTAACCCTGCTGGCACCTATTCCCCCCCGCGTCTGGCGGCAACAGATGGGCTGGCTGATATTTTTAGCGATTATCGTCTTTCTGATTACCGCTATCACTCCCGATGGTTTAGGGGTGAGTATTCAGCCGCGTTTACCCGATGAAGGGCTGAATTTACCGCCAGCAAGTGATTATCAGTATGTTTTATGGGATAGAGGTCGTTTATTTGTTACCCGACGTTCTTTGGAATTAGCAGTGAGAATTAGTACCTTAGTTTTTACTTTAATTTATAGCACTAATCTCTTTTTGTTGACGACAGCCCCGGAAGAAATTACCGAAGGTTTAGAGAATTTAATGAGTCCTTTACGGCGATTTCATGTGCCGGTGACGGAAATTTCTCTGACTCTGACCCTGTCTTTGCGCTTTATTCCTCTGGTTTTAGAAGAAGTCCAAAATCTAGCTAGGGCAGTGCGAACTAGGGCGATCGATTGGCAAAAATTAGGGATTAAAAGAAGTTTAAACGTCTGGTTAACAGTAGTGGAAAAATTACTAGATAATTTGCTTTTGCGCGCCGAACAAATAGCGATCGCTATGGAGGTTCGCGGTTTTACCAGTCCCAATCAGCATCAAGTGCGCTGGCACCAATTACAGTTAAGATGGGCTGATTTTATCGCTTTATTTTTGTTAATTCCCTTTTGGGCAGCCCGATTAGTTTGGGGTGGTTTATAGCAGTTATCAGTTATCAGTTAATAGACCGGGTATCGCTCCCGAATATCAAGGAAAAATTTTTGAGCGAGATCAAACCGAAAATACAGACATAGGTCTATCAATTGTCAAAAAAATTCTTGATAATCAAGGAGAGAGTATTTGGATAGAATCCCGCTCAGGTGAAGGGGCAAGTTTTTATTTTACTTGGCATAAAAATTCTCCTAGTTAGCTTATAATTAATCGTGCAAAATTGAATACTAAATCCTGTGGAAAAGGTATAGCAGAGTAGGGAGAAGCGATTTTTGCTCCCCTTGTCCCTTCCGTCGGCAAACCCCGGCGTTTTTTCTATCTTAACAAAACTCAACTTTGAGAAAATTGTCGGAAAAGAGATATTAGCTCAGAAAGCGATTATACTCAATGATCGAAGACTATTGGCTGGCGATCGATGAACCAAGACAACGAGATTAGTCATTTACTAGACCTCATGCCTGCTTCGGGACGGATGATGACGCGCATTGTCAGCAAACCCGAAAGCACCAAGGTAATCGAAACTAATTTTCCCCTACCTTGGCAAAGAGGGGTCAGACCAATTCAAATTAATTTTGACCTCTGGCGGCAATTATCAAGACCCCAACGGGATCTAGTCTTGTTACGGGCCGTCTCTGTTTTAACGGCAGTAAAATGGTTTAAACCCGATCTCGATCGAGTAATTGCTCTAGCTGGTATGATCGGTTTAACCGTGGAAACCCTGCAAACCGATGCCGTCGGTATGGCAGTAGCGGGGGGTTTAACTGCCTTGGCAATTAACCGGATTTGGCGAGAAAAACGCAGCCCCCAACGGGAATTAGAGGCAGATGAAGCGGCCCTAAAAGTGGCCGTTAGACGCGGTTACACGGAAACCGAGGCCGCTAAGGGTTTATTATCGGCTATTGAGACTATAGCTGAAATTGAGGGGCGATCGAGTCTCAATTTTAACGAGTTATTGCGCTGTCAAAATCTGAAAAAATTAGCCAATCTCTCCTTTGTTGGTGTTCCCGATCAGGTGAGACAATCTTAAAGTCAGTTGTTTTGGCTATCAGCTTTCTTTTTACCGATCGCTGATTACTGACTACTGATTACTTAAATCCCTAACCTTAAAATAACTACTATAAAAATATTTTTCCCCTTGCTCAATGGCTGCAATTGACTCTTTAGAAAAAGCCTTAAAATATCACTTTGGCTACGATCAATTTCGACCGAATCAACGCCAAATAATTGAGGCTGCTTTAAATAATCAGGATTTATTAGTAATTATGCCTACCGGAGGCGGTAAATCTCTCTGTTTTCAGCTACCTGCTTTAATCAAAAAAGGGGTGACGGTGGTGGTTTCTCCCCTAATTGCTTTAATGCAGGATCAAGTAACTGCCTTAGCTGATAATGGCATCGGGGCAACATTTCTCAATAGCACTTTAAACGCTAAACAAGTCAGAGAAAGAGAATCTTTAATCCTACAAGGAAAAATTAAACTGTTATATGTGGCTCCAGAAAGATTATTATCGCCTAGTTTTTTAGATTTTTTAGCTGTTATTGATAATTACCTCGGTTTAGCCTGTTTAGCGGTAGATGAGGCACACTGTGTCTCCGATTGGGGTCATGATTTTCGCCCTGAATATCGACAAATTAAACAAGTTCGTCAACGCTTTCCCTCCGTGCCAATTCTGGCTTTAACTGCCACCGCTACCCAACAGGTTAGAGAAGATATTATCCAACAATTAGGATTGCGAGATACTTCCATTCATATTGCTAGTTTTAATCGTCCTAATCTTTATTATGAAGTTCAACCTAAAACCAGTAAATCTTATCAGCAATTGTATCAATATATTAAAGGACAAAAAGGAGCAGGAATAGTTTACTGTATCAGCCGCAAAACCGTCGATAAAGTTGCAGAACAGTTACAAAAAGATGGTATTAATGCCCTACCCTATCACGCGGGTATGGAGGATCGGGAAAGAAGTAAAAATCAAACCCGTTTTATTCGGGATGATGTGCAGATTATGGTGGCGACAATTGCCTTCGGTATGGGGATTAATAAACCCGATGTGCGCTTTGTCATTCATTACGATTTACCCCGCAATTTAGAGGGATATTATCAAGAATCTGGCCGTGCGGGTAGGGACGGAGAACCAGCTAAATGTACCCTCTTTTTTAGCTTTGCAGATGCCAGAAAAATTGAGTATTTTATTAACCAAAAAACCGAGCAAAATCAACAACAGAAAGCTCGTCAACAATTGCGACAGGTGTTAGATTATGCTGAAGGGACTGAATGTAGAAGATCGAGCGTACTAGGTTACTTTGGAGAAAGTTTTGCGGGTAACTGTGGTAACTGTGATAACTGTCGGAATGGTACAAATAAGCAGGATTGGACGATCGAAGCACAAAAATTTTTATCCTGTGTGGCGCGGACGGGACAGAAATTCGGTATGATGCACATAATCAACGTACTAAGGGGAGGAAAAGGTGAAAGAATCATCCAATATCAACATCATTTATTATCTACTTATGGCATCGGTAAAGATAAAACTGTGCAGGAGTGGAAACGTTTAAGTCGTTCCCTTGTCCAGCAAAATCTATTAGTAGAAACTGAAGACGATTTTAGAATCTTGAAACTTAATCAACACAGTTGGGAAGTGATGCGGAAACAACGTTCCGTGTTTATTGCCGTCCCCCAAAAAGCTAACGGTCAAATCTTGGGAGACGACAATCCCAATACGCTGGAAAGTGATTTATTATTCGATCGCTTGCGGCAACTGCGGAAAAAAATTGCCGATAGTCAAGGGGTTCCTCCCTACGTTATTTTCCATGATTCTAGTCTGCGTTTGATGGCCCAATCAAAACCCCGGAGTTTAGGGGAGTTTCGTCAAATTTCTGGAGTAGTACACAGTAAAGTACAACAGTATGGGGATATATTTATAGCGGCAATTAATGATTTTTGTCAGGATAGTCTTCCCTCTACTCAATTGCTCACTCTCCAATACTATCAAGATGGGTTGACTGTGGAAGAAATCGCTCGCAAAAGAAGCTTAAAAGTCTCAACCATCTATGAACATTTAGCTAAATTGCTGGAAGCGGGTTACGAAATTGATATTAATCAGTTAGTCTCTAAAAATAAACAGGAATATATTCGTTTAGTGATCAAAAAAGTGGGCGATCGATCCCTGAAAACTCTCAAAGAAAATCTGGGAGATAATTATAGTTATGAGGAAATTAAATTAGTTGTTGCTTGGCAAAGACGACCCCGGCAATAGGGGCAGAGGAACTCTTTTGATGCAACCCGCCACTTTAAAAGCTATGGGAGAGAAGGGGGAATTTCAGGCGTTGTCAGACACAAAGATGAATCAAGCAAAAGTGTACGGAACTGGAACATCCTTAAAAGCGTTCTCTTTTAACATAAACAACATCTAATACTAAATCCTGTTATTAAAAACTGATTATCTATTGCTCCTTTTGCCTATTGCCTTTTGCATGAGTGCCTCTCCTGATATGTAGCCTATACTCAACGGATTTAGTATAAGACAGTAATTCCCAGTAAACGTCATCGAGCATTGGGAAAAGAAAGTGGTCAAACTAATGCTATTGAAAGACTTAATAATACCTTTCGTCAACGGATTTATCGGTTGGTAAGCATCACTACAATGCCAAATCAGCAAAGGTTTGAGCTATCACCACCACAATAAAATCACTACCCTCTCGCAATTACAGTTACAATCAGTGGGTTAATCGGCTCAAAAATTGCTTTTTCTGGGGTTGAAACATTTTCAACCCCGATTTTTATCATCCAGGAAAAATAACTTCTAGGGGAGCGGGAATCATCTCGCTACGAAAGTCGAGAATCTGGACGAGAATTAAATAGGCAACGGCGATTAAAATCGAAATTGCTCCCGTGATAATGGCGATAATTTTAGCAGAATTCATATAATTAAACGATAATTTCCTGAGATTATTGATCTATTCCCGCAAAAGCTACCGAAATTTATTCTCATCTACGATTGCGAGCCTAAACAATTTAAACTGAATATATCTTACAGCACAATTATCCGAGGCGATCAAGAGGAGGAAAATCTTTACCGAATGAAGGTTAGTTACGGTTAAAGAGATTTTGCCATCAGTTCCACGAAAGAATAGGGTTTATCAGCTAGGAGAACATTCAGAATTTTGACTAATCCCGAACTGAGGTTCAGGTTGAAACCCAGTTTGACGAGAGATAGTTCTTGTGGCTCAAGACATAGACTAAAATCTATGGTCAAGCTTAAGATTATTTGTTAATTGAATCTATGCAACCAGCAAAACCCTTGCTATAATCGACAATATATGGTAATAGACCAATTCCATCCACTGCATCGGCATCCTCAAAGTTGATCAACCTCGCTTTGTTTTAAGGTAGGCTAAGGCCTGCCTTACTTTTTATCGGTGATCAGTAACCAGTAAGCAGAAAATTGCCATTTAATACCGAATCAGCGATCAGACTGTCCACGGAAAACTCAAATCTGATCACTGGTGACTGATAACTGATCTGATCCCCTAGCGTGATAAGCTGAGTATTGGCTAATTTTACAAAAAATTAAGACTTTCCCCTTGTGGGAGTTATCAGCTAAAACCCAGAGTAGACATAAACAATGGTAGCGACAACAGAAACTAACGTTGGTAAAATCGTCCAGATCATCGGTCCTGTCATCGATGCCGAATTTCCCAGTGGCAACCTGCCCCGTATTTATAATGCCTTAACCGTAAAAGGAACCAACTCCGCCGGTCAAAATTTATCCGTTACTTGTGAAGTACAACAGTTACTCGGTGACAACCAAGTGCGCGCCGTTGCTATGAGTACCACCGATGGTTTAGTGCGCGGTATGGATATCGTCGATACTGGCGCAGCGATTAGCGTTCCCGTGGGTAAATGCACCCTCGGTCGGATTTTTAACGTTCTTGGTGAACCCGTGGACGAAAAAGGACCGGTTAACGTTACCGAAACCTCTCCTATTCACCGTCCCGCTCCCAAATTAGTTGACCTTGAAGTAACACCGACGGTTTTTGAAACCGGTATCAAGGTAATTGACCTGCTCACCCCCTACCGTCAAGGGGGCAAAATCGGCCTCTTTGGGGGTGCTGGTGTGGGCAAAACCGTCATTATGATGGAATTAATCAACAATATCGCCATTCAACACGGTGGTGTCTCGGTTTTTGGCGGTGTGGGTGAAAGAACCCGCGAAGGAAACGACCTCTACAACGAGATGATCGAATCGAAGGTAATCAACGCTGATAACCCCGAAGAATCGAAAATCGCCCTCGTTTACGGTCAGATGAACGAACCCCCCGGAGCGAGAATGCGCGTCGGTCTCTCCGCTTTGACCATGGCCGAATACTTCCGCGATGTCAACAAGCAAGACGTACTCTTATTTATTGATAATATCTTCCGTTTCGTGCAAGCTGGTTCGGAAGTATCGGCGCTCCTCGGTCGGATGCCTTCTGCGGTAGGATACCAACCCACCCTCGGCACTGACGTAGGCGACCTGCAAGAGCGGATTACCTCCACCAAAGAAGGATCGATCACTTCCATCCAAGCAGTCTATGTACCCGCGGATGACTTGACTGACCCCGCTCCCGCTACTACCTTCGCTCACTTGGACGGAACAACTGTACTATCCCGTGGTCTGGCTTCCAAAGGTATCTATCCGGCAGTAGATCCCCTCGGTTCCACCAGCACCATGCTACAGGCCGATATCGTCGGTGATGAACACTACGGCACCGCTCGCGCCGTCCAATCTACCCTGCAACGCTATAAGGAGTTACAGGACATCATCGCTATTCTCGGTTTAGACGAATTGTCGGAAGAAGATCGTCTCATCGTTGACCGCGCTCGCAAAATTGAGCGTTTCCTCTCGCAACCTTTCTTCGTGGCCGAAGTGTTCACCGGTTCCCCGGGTAAATACGTTACTCTCGCTGATACGATCAAAGGCTTCCAGATGATCCTCAAAGGTGAACTCGATAGCTTACCCGAACAAGCGTTCTATATGGTCGGCAATATCGATGAAGCGATCGCTAAAGGCGAAAAACTCAAAAAAGGCTAATTAAAAGTCAGTAGTAACCGCGTTTAGCGGTTACTTAACCCAGAAATCTGCCAAAATTATCGTTATTATCACCCATGAGCATTACAGTACGGGTTATTACACCCGATCGCATTGTCTGGGATAACGTGGCCGAAGAAGTAATCCTACCCAGTTCCACGGGACAATTAGGTATTCTTAGCGGTCACGCTCCTTTATTAACTGCCCTGAATATTGGCGTAATGCGAATTCGACCGGGGAAAGACTGGGAAAATATCGCGGTTTTGGGCGGTTTTGCCGAAGTCGAAAATAATGAGATCAAAGTCCTCGTTAATGGGGCGGAATTAGGCTCAAAAATCGATAAAGAAAAAGCTCGCGCCGAATACGAACAGGCCCAAACCCGTCTCGATGAAGTCAGTAAAGGGGATGACCGTCGCAAAACTATCCAAGCGCAACAATCATGGCGCAAAGCTCGCGCTAGATACCAGGCCGCTGGCGGTTTAGTCTCGGTTTAAACCAAACCAAATCAAATTAAAGCAAAATCGGGCGGGTTTATATAAACCTACCCGATTCTTTTTCAGTTATCAAATTTGAGGTTTCAGTGAATACTGTTATTGAGAAGTCGCTGTTCTCCTCCTGATCGGTAATCACTGAAAACGTTTCCTGTTTTCCGTTGCCTAAAACTGGAGATTTTGTCGCTCCCCATTAAGATAACTGCTATAAATTAATTACTACCACTAAAAACAACTTCGGGGAATTTTAACTGTGCATCGGCCATGGGGATTTGTCGGCCTTGATTGCGTAACTCTTGCCAAAAATTAATTACTTCTGTGGCTTTGTTGAGAACATCAACGCGATCGGACTCATCAATCCAGTGTTTTGCTTCTAACTCCTCTTGCAGTTGCTGCCAAGCATCATTGCGCGGCCAGAAAAAATAAGCGGTCAGGGGGCTAGTTCCTTTGCCGACCACCTGATCTACAGCGATCGCTACGCTCTGATCTAACCACAATACTTTTAAAATAAACTTTGATTCGGAACTGACTGTCATTGTTAATCGTTAATCGTACAATTCTCCATTATATCATCTTTTGAGTCAATTTTACGAAGTCAGTTTTTAACCATTTTTTCCGATTTTTTCGCCAATAACCGCTTTGACATCCTCACCGCCGTAAACGGACGGTGATTCCCAAACCTCACGATTTAGGTTTCTGCTTCTTTCCCTTGCGGGGTTTCGCACCGGCC
>MTBT01000216.1 GCA_002282935.1 Microcystis sp. LSC13-02
TTTTAGATACCAGATGATAGAGTTGATTAAAACTCAGTTTTTGGGAGTTTTCAAAGAAATATTGGCGATAATGGTAGTTAGCTAGATTGAAGAGATTTTTTGACAAGAAGGCATAATGGTCAATTTCTGACCACAGGGGATGGTTTTGGCCGATAATATGACGTTCAACTAGCTTCATGTCTTGATTATACCTGATAACGTTCTTAAAATCTATCGGTGGCAAAAGTTACTTATTTTAGTTATAGCGCTTTTCACGTTAATGAGGTATCGACAAGTTTTGCTAACAAAAGGTTTAAGCCCCTTGCCCATACCTCATTCTGATGAAAACTGCTATATCTAGCTACAGAAATGAGTAACTTGAAAAAGTTTTAGGTAGGTTTTTGGTTTCTGTGGTTAACCCCCCTTCTCGATCGCTAATCCTCAGCAATTTTAGTTTCTAGTCAACCACTTTTGACCGTTAAGCCGTTGCTTGGTGTAAAACAACAGTAAATCAAGACTAACTTTCCTTTCATCGATCATAAATGATTCAAGGGTACTAGGTTGAGCGCCGCCCTCAGCTTGAGAAAAAGCTTTTTTGCCATTGATGTCTTCTTCTAAAAAATAAATGCTAAATTGACGCATTCCCTCGAGCCAATTGCCAGTTAACTGCCAACAGGGAGAGCCAGAAAAGCCCTGCACGGGAATTTTATCCTGTTTAAAGGACAGCTTTATATCAGTTATACCCAGCTTTTGCAAGGCTGCCGCCAGTGCGGGCTGAAAATGCTGCTCAATAAATTCAGCGAAGGGTTTTTCCTCGACGGTAGGCTCCTTGGGTTTTTTAGCAGCCGCAGGTTGAGCCGGTTTTTCTGCTGCTGCTGCCGGAGTTGCGGGGGTGGTGGTTTCTTCTGCCATAGGAATTAATCAGGAATGGGTAGGTAGCTACAATTATATTTTCTCCCGGGTTATCAGCTATCAGTTTTTTTAGCTATCAGCTTTTATCCAGACGATCAATTTGACCCTTAACGAAGGCAGGAGGCAAAAGGCACTCATGCAAAAGGGACTCATGCAAAAGGCAGCTTTGTTCTCCCCACACCCCACACCCCACACCCCACACCCTACACCCTACACCCCACACCCCACACCCCACACCCTACCCCCACCGAAAAACTTTTTGCCGCAAACCCTACTTAATGCTTCGGCAGATTTGCTGCAATCTTAAGCTTTTAAGCCTTGATTAATTCGAGTAATTGTGCTTCGGTTAGCTGAGTAATGCCCAATTCTAGGGCTTTTTCTAGCTTAGAACCCGCCGCTTCTCCTAGCACTAAATAATCGGTTTTTTTGCTGACAGAACCCGTCACTTTCCCCCCAGCTTTTTCGATTAATTCTTTGGCCTCCTCCCGTTTGAGAGTTGGTAAAGTGCCGGTAATGACAAAGGTTTTCCCTGCTAAGGTGGCTTTAGTGGTGGTGGTTTTTGCTGCTGCGGCAAATTGTAAACCCGCTGCCTGTAATTTAGCGACTAAATCCCGATTAGCCTCGATTCTAAACCAATCATAGACCGATTGAGCGATTTCTTCACCGATACCATAGACAGAGGCTAAATTAGTCACGCTGGCGTTAGCTAACTCCTCCACAGTCCGAAAACTTTCGGCGAGAATTTTGGCGTTAACGCTGCCCACATAGCGAATTCCTAGCCCATAAAGTACCCTCGACCAGCTTTGATTTTTGCTCTGAGCCATGGCTGTAATCAAATTTAAGGCGGATTTCTCGCCCATTCGGTCTAATTTGGCAATTTCCGTTTTTTCGAGGCTGTATAGGTCAGAAATGGCGGTAACTAATCCCTGTTCAATCAGCAAAATCACCACTTTTTCCCCTAATCCCCTGATATCGAGGGCATCGCGACTAGCCCAGTGTACTACACTTCCCCGCAAAATCGCCGGACAGGAACTATTGACACAGCGCGTCACCGCTTCCCCCACCGGACGAACTAGGGGAGATTGACATTCAGGGCAATTAGTGGGCATCTGGAAGGGTAAAGTCTGGGGAGGACGCAATTCGGGCAGGATTCTCACCACTTCTGGGATAATTTCCCCCGCTTTGCGGATAATTACCGTGTCACCGATGCGGATATCTAATTCGGCCACTCGATCGCTATTATGTAAAGTAGCCCTTTGTACGGTGGTTCCTGCGACTTGTACCGGTTCCATCACCGCCATGGGTGTAACCGCACCGGTGCGTCCCACGTTGACGATAATATCTTTAACTACTGTGGGGACTTCTTCGGCAGGATATTTTAAAGCGATTGCCCACCGGGGGAATTTTTGAGTGAATCCTAACCGATTTTGTCGCTGTAAATCGTTGATTTTGACTACGACACCATCGGTCATGTAGGCTAATTGATGACGTTTTTCTTGCCAATCTTGATAGTATTGCGCCACTTCTTGCAGGGATGGACAGAGTTGACGGTGGGGATTAACCAGAAATCCCATGGTTTCTAATCTATCTAAGGATTGCCATTGAGTAGTGATATTGTTATCGTCTAAATGCAGGGTATAGGCAAAAAATTGTAAGCGTCTTTTATCAACTATTTTCGGATCTAGTTGTCGTAGGGTTCCTGCTGCCGCATTGCGGGGATTAGCAAAGAGAGATTCACCCTTTTCTTCTCTTTCTTGATTGATTTTATCGAAGGTATCGAGGGGTAAAAAAGCTTCGCCGCGCACTTCCACAATTGCTGGGGGATTATCTATATTTAAGCGTAAAGGAATAGAGCGAATTGTCCGCACATTGGGGGTAATATCTTCACCAGTGACTCCATCTCCTCTAGTAACACCTCTGACGAAAAAACCGTTTTCGTAGGTTAAAGCTAATGCAGAACCATCGATTTTTAGTTCACACACATATTTTGTGTCTTGGGTTTCATTTACATATCTCTGCCAACGGCTGCCCCATTTATTTAATTCTTCGAGGTTAAAGGCATTTTCGAGACTATACAGGGGAATATTATGACGAACAGAAACGAATTGACTAGAGATTTTATCCCCGACTCTTTGGGTGGGACTATCGGGGGTGATTAATTGAGGATAACGCTTTTCTATGTCCTCTAATTCCCGATAAAGTTGATCATAAACGCTATCGGGTATAAAAGGATCATCGAGAACATAATAAGCATAACTGGCTCTTTGTAGTTCTGTTTTTAGTTGTTGGCAACGTTGTTGGATTTCTAAGGGGATAGTCATAATCGTTAATAATGCTACTGGGCAAATACCATTTGAGGAGTTAATTGTAAATCGGGAAATGTCACCGATATTATTCTATCTTCGTTGTTAAATTCTGCCAGTTCATAAAATCCAGAAATCAGGGTTAAAACTGATATTTTTAGAGCAATAGTATCGATAATCCAGTATTCAAGAATGCCTCTCACTGCGTATTCTGAACGCTTATAACGGTAGTCATCGTCGGCATTACCGGGGCTAACAATTTCTACAACTAACAGGGGAGAAAATTCAATTACTGCTGTGGTCATATTTCTAATCTCTTGACATTGTTCAGCAGTTAAAATCATTAAATCTGGAATTCTCGATTTAGCTTTAGCGGGAGGCATGGGAATTAATTCTCCGTTAAATAATTCGTACTTATTATCTGTGGAGTTATGATAATTTAAATATTCTGTAAAGGTATATATTTTTTGTTGGGTAGCAATCATGATAACCTCCCGCCAAGATTTTACTATTCAAAGACCATTTGAGGAGTTAATTGTAAATCGGTAAATGTTACCGATATTATCCTATCTTTGTTGTTAAATTCTGCCAGTTCATAAAATCCCGAAATCAGGGTTAAAACTGATATTTTTAGAGCAATAGGATCGATAATCCAGTATTCAGGAATGCCTCTCACTGCGTATTCTGAACGCTTATAACGGTAGTCATCATCGGCATTACCGGGCCTAACAATTTCTACAACTAACAGGGGAGGAAATTCAATTACTGCTGTGGTCATATTTCTAATCTCTTGACATTGTTCAGCAGTTAAAATCATTAAATCTGGAATTCTCGATTTAGCTTTACCACTAGCGGGAGCCATGAAAATTAATTCTCCGTTAAATAATTCGTATTTATTATCTGTGGAGTCCCGATAATTTAAATATTCCGCAAAGGTATATAATTTTTCTTTGGTAGCAATCATGATAATCTCTAGAAAAAACTTAATTGAATCTCCTTTGAAGATAAATTTTGCCTTTGATCCCCCCTTAATAAGGGGGTTAGGGGGAATCTGACAATTTTTAACACCTAGCTTTTTACTTAGATTCGATATCCTCAACTTTTTTGGGAACTGTTGCAGTTAAAACCTCATTTCCTGTGGCAGTAACTAACACATCATCTTCGATACGGATACCGATACCCCGCCATTTTTCCGGCACTTCCGGCTGTCCTTCAGCAGGTTTAATATCGGGAGCGATATAAATCCCCGGTTCCACGGTTAAAACATGACCGGGCTGCAAAGTTTGCCAAGTTTCTTCGTTAACTTTATAACCTCCTGCATCATGGACATCTAATCCTAACCAATGGCCAGTTCTGTGCATATAAAAAGGCTTATATTTTTCCTCTTTAATTATCTCATCAATGGGGCCAACCAATAGCCCTAAATCCACTAATCCTTCCACAATTGTCCTCACAGCTGTGTCATGAAAAAGATTATAAGGATTACCAGTTTTTACCACTTCAATCGCCTTTAATTGAGCTTCTAGAACAATTTCATAGATAATTTTTTGTTCGGGGGTAAATTTACCATTAACGGGAAAAGTGCGGGTAATATCACCGTTATAGTAATTGTAGGCACAACCGGCATCAATTAACAAAAGCTCATTTTCTTGTACTTGGCGATCATTGTTGATATAGTGCAGAATACAGGCATTAGCACCACTAGCAACAATAGAAGGATAAGCAGGACCCATACCCCCTTCTAGGCGAAAAGTATGCTCAATTTCCGCTTGAATTTGATACTCATAGTGACCAACTTTGGTGAATTCTCTGGCGCGATTATGTGCCTGGGCCGAAATAGCGGTTGCTTTGCGAATATTGTCCAATTCGGCCTCGGTTTTCAGTAAGCGCAAAGGATGGAGAATAAAATTAGTATCCTCTAAAGCAGTCGGTCCGGTGCCGCGACGGGGAAAAGTGGCGATTAATTTTTGCCAGTGATTAAGAACGTTTGTATTAAAAGTTTTGTCCCGTCCGAGATGATAATAAATTCGTTCGGCTTTTTCGAGATATTGGGGTAATTTTTCCTCCAATTCTTGGATAGAATAGGCCTCATCAGCACCAAAAATCTCCTTTGCTCCTTCCACACCGTGGAGATAGCCGGTCCAAGTTTCTTTTTCTGGGTCTTTTGGCTGCACAAACAGGATAAACTGATGTTCGGGGTGATGGGGTGCTAAAATCGCCACCGCATCCGGTTCATTAAATCCTGTCAGGTAAAAAAAGTCACTATCCTGACGATAGGTGTATTCTACGTCATTGTGCATGACCGCCATGGGCGCACTGCGAAAAATTGCGGTTCCATTGCCGATTTTTTCCATTACCTGCTGACGACGGTGCTGAAACTCTCTGCGATCGATGCCCATAGATATTCCTAAAAATGTCACAATAAGTCTTAGATTCTATTATCGCTAATCTTTTTAGTTTATGACACCTGAAGAACCGGATTTTTCCCAAGATATCATCGAAAGGCGCGAGTTTACCCTAGCAGATTTTATCGCTCAAGAGGGGGCGGATTTCCTCAAAGGGGAATCTCCCGTCCCCAAATTAGTGCAGGTAAAGACTGAAATTAAACAGTTTATTGCCGCTAATTTAGGGGATTCTTCGGGAGCTTTGCAGATAATTTTACAGCTTATCGTTGATGAAGAATTAACCAAAGTCAGTCAAAATTTAGATAATCCTGTTCAAGCTTTACAGTTAATCCTAGAAGAAATTTTAGACAATCAAGAATTACTCTATGAATTAGTACACCGAGTCGATGTGAAATGGGGACAATTATACGGGGAACGTCCCTATTTTCAACAACCCAATCAAAAACCTCACCCTGAAGACGAATACACTCACAATTCCGTCAGAGATAAGTTGGTCAGTTTATTAGCCAGATTAGAACCGAATAAGTAGTAGAGGCTATAGCAGTTATTAGGAGACTCCGAGACGATGCCCTATCAAGACATACCTTATCTTTATGAAAAACTCTGTATTTTAATTATTTCTTAATAGAAACCAACAGGACTGACAAGGAGAATCTATCCCTAGACAGAGCGCCGGGGCGGTAACTGGTGAAAATAGGTGTAAGTTGACATCCTCACCGCCGTAAACGGACGGTGATTCCTCACCACGCCACCTTTTTAAGATGGTCGCTGAATGGGGTTGACGCTTCACGGGAT